>JAGADP010000118.1 GCA_017828885.1 Oscillospiraceae bacterium
ATCGCCGGCGCCTACCACGATCAGCGGTACCGGGTTGGTGGTGTGTGCGGTGAACGGAGAGCCGTCCGGCTCCATCATCTTGTCGGCATTGCCGTGGTCTGCGGTGATGAGCGCAGCGCCGCCCTTGGCCAGGATCTTCTCGACCATGCGGCCAACGCACTCGTCTACTGCCTCAACGGCCTGTACAGCGGCATCGAATACGCCGGTGTGGCCGACCATGTCGCAGTTGGCATAGTTCAGGATGATGACATCGTACTTGTCGGAGTCGATCGCCTCGCAGACGGCATCGCATACCTCGTAGGCGCTCATTTCCGGCTTCATATCGAAGGTCTCGACATCCGGGGACTTGATGAGGATACGATCCTCGCCCTCGAACTGCTTCTCCTCGCCGCCGTTGAAGAAGAAGGTAACATGCGCATACTTCTGGGTCTCGGCGATTCTGAGCTGGGTCTTGCCGCACTTGGCAAGGTACTCGCCCATCGTCATGGTCAGCTCCTCGGGCGGGAAGGCGACCTCGACATTCGGCATGGTGGCATCATACTGTGCCATGCATACGAAATGTACCGGGAAGCGGCCGTTTCTGCGCTCGAAGCCTGTGAAGGCATCATCCACGAAGGCACGGGTGATCTGACGGGCACGGTCAGGACGGAAGTTCGCAAATACGACGGAATCGCCCGCCTTGATCGGCTCGCTGCCTGCAATGACGGTCGGGAGCATGAACTCGTCCGTTACCTCGTTGGCATAGCTGTTCCTGATGGCCTGTACCGGGTCGGTCTCCTGTACGCCCTCGCCGTAAACGAGCGCTGCATAGGCCTTCTCGACACGATCCCAGGCATTGTCTCTGTCCATCGCATAGAATCTGCCGGAGATCACGCCGATCTTGCCCAGACCGATCTTGTCGAGCTCCTTGACGGTCTCCTCCATGTACTCCGCAGCGGAGGACGGGGGAACATCTCTGCCGTCGAGGAAGGCATGGATGTAGACCTTCTCCAGACCGAAGCGCTTTGCCATCTCCACGATGCCGAAGATGTGCTCCATGTGGGAGTGTACGCCGCCCGGAGACAGCAGACCCATGATGTGCAGGGCGCTGTTGTTGGCCTTGGCGTTCTCCATCGAGTGAACGAGTGCCGGATTCTCGAAGAAATCGCCGTCCTGGATGGACTTGGTGATCTTCACGAGCTGCTGGTACACGATGCGACCGGCGCCGATGTTGGTGTGGCCGACCTCGGAGTTGCCCATCTGACCGTCCGGCAGACCTACGTCCAGACCGGAGGCACCGATGATGGTGTTCGGACCCTGCATGTATTTGTCCAGATTCGGCTTCTTGGCTGCTGCGATCGCATTGCCGTAGGAATCCGGATTAAAGCCATAGCCGTCCATAATGATAAGTGCTACGGGTTTCTTTGCCATAAATCTCTACCTTTCTATACATGAGAATGCCTGCGCTGTAAAACAAGCAGCGCAGGACTTCGGGGATTCAAGTCCAGAATACTACGTATCCTGAATCGTAGTCGAGCAGCATTCCTGCGCCGGAAAACCACGGCGACGAACTGGAATGCTCATAGATCACCGCACCGTGCAGATCATCCTCCGGCTGCACCCGTTCGATCACCCAGTAGGGCAATTCCACCGGGCAGTTGGGGAAATCATAGTACGAGCAGGCTGCCAGTTCCTCACTGGTCATGTCCTCTGCACGCTTTGTTTCCGTGCGATGGCCGCCAAAGCTTTCGGCATAGCGATCAAGCATCGTCGTGTCGGTGTAGAACGACAGATACGTCGAGCGGTGGGAATCCGGCGTGAGTTTGACGCCCTCCGTGAGAAAGTGATACCCCTCACAGACCGCCGGAAGTGAAGCCGGGAGCGTGTCCGGGCTGCCGGCTATATACCGCTTGACGGGATAGAGCTGCGGAACATCCGCAAAGCCGTTCACGAACATGAGCGGTGTGAAATAAAGCACCATGCTGCACAAGATCGCTGTGCGCAGGATGTGCAGGAGGGGCTTTTCCTTGCCGGTTTCCCGGGCTTTTCCGGAGAGCTTCCCCAAAAAGCCGTTTGCTGCGATGATCGCCAGCAGCAGAAAGAAGGCCGGAGGGAATGTCAGCAGGACATAACCGATGAAAATACATGCGGGAACGAGCAGCACCACCATGACGATATTCACGGCGAGCCACGGCTTACGCTTTCGCACCTCTGGCTCCCAATGCTGCCCCGATGCGGGGTCAAGGATCTGATCGTCCATGGCACACCTCACGTCATCACCATAAACCGTTCCTCGGCATAATCAAGTACGATCGCCTTCGGGTAATAGTCGCTGATGTAGTAGAACACAGTGCCTTCCGGGATCTCGGCATCGTCCGCAATGTCCATGTTGAACATCCGCATGACCCAGCGGTATTTGCCCGCATCACTGATCCGGGAATGCCCCTGCCGGTCGTAGAAGACCGCGTAGGCATCGAGTGTTGCCTTGTCCGTGGTGAAGCTCAGCCACGAGGTCGGATGATAGTCCTGTGCGACCATGCTGCCCTGTGTGCGGAAGGTGTAGTGTCCGCATTCCTTCGGAAGCGTATCCGGGAGCAGCCGGTCATAATAAGCGTGGTTCTCGCCGTAAACGCCGTGCGTATAGACCGCCCGCTTGACGGGATACAGCAGCTTTGTCTGCTTGAAGCCCACCAGAATCATCAGCGGCACATAGACTGCGATCATGGCGGCGATCGCCAGCCCCCGGAACACGTACAGGACAGGCTTGAGCCTGTCGAGCCGGGTGATGATCTTGTACACGACACCGACCAGAAGGCACAGTATCACGGCAACGATCAGCAGAACACTGGTGATACACGGCAGAGAAACGATCGCCAGCAGCCACACCGGAAAAACGATGTGGAGGGTCAGGACGATATTGTTCACTGACCTCCACCCGTTATGCAATTTCATGAATGGGGCTTAGCCCTCAACTGCTGCCTGTACGATGGTGTTGAAGTCAGGAGCCTTCAGGGATGCACCGCCGATCAGACCGCCGTCGATGTCGGGCTTTGCCAGCAGCTCAGCAGCGTTACCGGCGTTCATGGAACCGCCGTACTGAATGGTAACAGCATCAGCAGTTGCCTGATCGTAGAGCTTAGCGAGCTGTGCACGGATGAATGCGCAGACCTCCTGTGCCTGATCCGGAGTAGCGGTCAGGCCGGTGCCGATCGCCCATACCGGCTCGTAAGCGATAACGACCTTCTTGACATCCTCCTTGGATACGTTCCACAGATCGAGCTTGATCTGACGAGCGATGACGTCCTCGGTGATGTTGCACTCGCGCTCCCACTTGAGCTCGCCTACGCATACGATCGGCTTCAGGCCGGCTGCGAGTGCTGCTGCGGTGCGCTTGTTGACGGTCTCATCGGTCTCGCCGAAGTACTGTCTTCTCTCGGAGTGACCGATGACTACGTACTTCACGCCTACCTCTACGAGCATATCAGCGGAGATCTCGCCGGTGTAGGCACCGGACTTCTCGAAGTGTACGTTCTCAGCG
>JAGADP010000119.1 GCA_017828885.1 Oscillospiraceae bacterium
GCGGGGGAGGATTATTGGCGGTGCTGCGCACCGCAGCCGCTTTAGGGGCTCCGCCCCTAAAAACCCCGTTTTGTACCTTTGGGATTTTTTTACAGACTGTCTCCAGGAAGAGGGGCTACTTATTCAGAAATAACGGATGAGGGAGACGACTTTGCCGAGGATCTCGCAATCATTCACGATGATGGGATCCATGTCGTCGTTCTCGGGCTGGAGACGGTAGTGACCGTTCTCCTTGTAGAAGGTCTTGACGGTCGCTTCGCAGCGATCGACAAGAGCGACCACAACATCGCCGTTTTCGGCATAGCTTGTCTGCTCGACGATGACGATGTCACCGTCTAAAATGCCGATGTTGATCATGCTCTCGCCCCGTACACGCAGGGCAAAGAGCTTGCCGTCGTAGGACTTGTCGGGGAAGAATTCCACGAAATCCGTGATATTCTCCACCGCGGTGATCGGGATGCCGGCGGCGACTGTGCCGACCAGCGGGATGCCCTGCTCCTCCGCATCCTCCTCGCTGTCGAGCAGGACGATGGCACGGTTCTTGCCCGCGGCCATGCGGATGCGCCCCTCACTTTCGAGGCGGTGCAGATAGCGGTGGACGGTCGAGGTGGAGCGGATGCCCACGCCGTCGCAGATCTCACGGACGGAAGGGGCTACCTTCTCCTCCTGGATATACTCCTTGATGAAGTCGAAGACCTCGTCGCTGCGTTTTTCGCTCATGTTGCCGTCACTCCCCTCAGCCTGTCAACGATCATCTTGTTGACCTTGTTGATGTCGCCGCAGCCCATCGTCAGCACGAGGTCGCCGGGCTGGACATGCTCTACGACATACTTGCAGACATCCTCGAAATTCTGGTACTTGCGCTCGTCGGTATACTCTGCGGATTCATCCTCCGGGAAGTAGACGGCGTTGTTCATGATCTCGGCCAGATTGCGGGTGTAGATGCCGTAGGTGTTCTTCTCGCGGGAGCCCATGATGTCGGTCAGGACGGCGATGTCGGCGATCTCGAGGGCATCGCGGAATTCCTCGAGGTGCTGCACGGTGCGGGAGAACGTAAACGGCTGGAATACGGCGATAACGCGCTTGTAGTCCATCTCCTTGGCCGCCTTCAGGGTGGCGGTCAGCTCGGTGGGATGGTGGGCGTAGTCATCGGCCAGAGTGACGCCATTGATCTCCGCCTTGATCTCGAAGCGTCTGCCGGCACCACGGAAGCTGCCGAGGCCTTCGCTGATCTGGTCGAAGGTCAGGCCATAGCGGTCGCCGGATGCCACGGCGGCAAGGGCGTTCAGGACATTGTGCTCACCGGGTACCTGCAAGGTGATCCTGCCCATCTCTGCGCCGTTTTTCAGGACGGTGAAAGCGGTGCGGGAGCCGGGAAGATGCTCGATATCAACGGCACGGTAGGTATTACCCTCGCCGCAGCCGAAGGAGATCAGCTCCTTGCCCTCGATGCCCTCGACGGCTTTCAGGGTGTTGGGGTCATCGCCGTTGTAGATGACGGCCTTGGTGGCCAGCTCGCAGAACTTGTGGAAGGAGCGGATGATATTCTCGATGGTGCCGAAATAATCGAGATGGTCGGCGTCGATGTTCAGGACGATGGCGGTGTCCGGGTAGAGCTTGAGGAAAGTGTCCACGAACTCGCAGGACTCGCAGACAAAGACGTCGCTCGAGCCTGCACAGCCGCTGCCGTGGATGATCGGGAGCTTGCCGCCGATGAAGGCGGAGAGGTCAACGCCTGCCACGCAGAGCATCTGGGTGATCATAGAGGTCGTGGTGGTCTTGCCGTGGGTGCCGGAGACGCAGTAGGCGTCGCTGTACCAACTGCTGACAATGCCAAGGAGCTCACTGCGCTCCAGTACCGGCACGCCGGAGGCCTTGGCGGCGATGAGCTCGGGATTGTCGGCCATGATGGCGGCGGTGTGGACGATCAGGTCGGCGCCCTCGATGTTCTCGGCGCGCTGGCCGAGGGGCTTGACCTCGATGCCCATATCGCGGATGGCTTGCAGCGTTTCGGTCTCGTTATTGTCCGAGCCGGTCAGATGAAAGCCCTTGGCATGGAGGATCTGGGCGAGCGGATACATGCCGGAACCGCCGATCCCGATGAAGTGAATGTGTCTCTTTCCTTCTAAAATTGATTTATTCATAAAATACACCTAATTTCTTCTTATAATCTACAAATTTTTAGTTTATACTAAAGGTACAAAGCTTTTTGTCGGAAGAGCCAAAAAGCCAAAGGAGGTTTAATAAACATGGAAATTACAGACATCAAGATCCGCAAAATCATCACAGAGGGACGACTCCGGGCGGTCGTTTCCATCACCATCGACCACATGCTCGCCGTTCACGACATCAAGATCGTGCAGGGGGACGAGCGCCTGTTCATTGCGATGCCCAGCCGCAAGGACGAAAACGGCGTATTCCGTGACATTGTTCACCCCATTCTGCCGGAAGCCCGGAATATGATCGAGGACAGCATCCTTGACGCCTACCAGAAGCACCTTGCTCTGGCTGAGATCGAGGCACAGCAGGCTGCTGCCGCAGCCGACACAGAGGCTTAACGAAAAACGCTTTCACAGGAGAGGAACGGGAGACCGTTCCTCTTCTTTTTGTTTCCTTCTATTGTGCTTTTCTATGAAAAGCACAATACAGCTTGTCGAGAAACCCAGGTTTCTCGCTTCGAGTGCCCCCGCCGCCGCCCTTCGGCGGCACCTCCCCCGCAAGCGGGGGTGGAATTTTTGGCGGCGCTGCGCACCGCCGCCGCTTTAGGGGCTCCGCCCCTAAAATCCCCGTTTTGTGCCTTCGGCACTTTTTTGACAGTCTGTATTTTGCTTTTCTATGAAAAGCACAATACAGCTTGTCGAGAAACCCAGGTTTCTCGCTTCGAGTGCCCCC
>JAGADP010000120.1 GCA_017828885.1 Oscillospiraceae bacterium
AGCCCCTCCTAAGTCGGCGCAAGCCGACAAATGGACTATGTGAGAATGTTGATGATCCGGGTATACCGCTGCAACGGGAACTCCCCGTCATGCGCCTCGCCCGGAAATGTCCCGGACATCTCCCCGGGCAGCATAATGCGGTTCACCCCGGCACGGATGAGCAGCTCCGTGAGAGCTTCGCGCTGCTCGGGCGGACAGATGAGCCCCGCCGTCTGCAAATAGCCCTTGCTTTGCCGCAGCACGGTCAGCAGCTTTGCCTGCGGGAGCGGCTTGACAAGGACGTTCCCGAACATCTCGGAGAGCTCCAGCGCACTGTCCGTGCAGGCGGTGACGCTGCATCCTTCCCCCTGCAAGACCGTCCGATCCTGCGGCACTTCGCCGCTTATCAGTCGTTCGAGCTTTGCTGTATAGCGCCGCAGCGAACGCTCCGCATCGGCGCCGATGTCCGGCGGGAGCTTGGCGGCAGCCGCTTCGAGAAGGGGCAGAAACCGCTCACAGAACGCCATGACTTCCGTCCTATCCTCCGTATCGAGGTAGATGACCTGACAGGAGCTGCACAGGAGCTGCCGTGTGGTGACGATATGCGTCGCGAGTGCTTCGAGGGCATCCGTCTGTGCAAAATTGCCCGCAATATACGCGAATCCGAGCCGATGCCCCCACTCGATGAGCTTGCAGCCGGGGGATGCAAGCTGCCGCACCGCCGAAACTGCCGCATCGCCGCCCCAGACGACGATACCGTCACTGCAAGCTGCAAGCTGCTGCATCCCGGAGAGGTCGCTCGAAGGCGTATCAAAGACATAGATATAGTCCGTCAGCTCCGGTTCGATCGCTAAAAGCTCCTGAAAGAAGCGGATGGTCAGCCCCTTGTCCGCCTGCGGGAGTTTCAGGAGGTTGATGTTCCCGGTCAGCAGCCCCTCGATCACGCTGAATGCCGGGAGCGCGTCCATATTGCCCGCTGCGATGTGCAGAAGCGTCCCGAGCGGCACGCGGCGCACCTGCAAGCGTCCGATCTCAGCCGGAAGCGCCGGGAGCTCGGTCTGCATCCGGTGCAGGAGCGCGTCTTTGTGCAGCATCCCCGCCGCAAAGCCCACCGCCTCCCGCAGCTCCGGCTCCGGGATAAGCTCGTCAAAGCAGCCCTGCTCCATTTTCGCCGCCATCTGGTCGAGCGCAGAGATGACCGTCTCCGCCGGGAGGGGAGTGCCGGCGCGTGTCGCATTGATGCGGTTCTCGAGGTCGGCCAGGAGCTTGCCCTGCTCCTCGGAGCCGTATATCGTACCATTGGCAAGGATCATGGGGCAGCTCCTTTCAGGATGTCGGCAGCGCCTGCCGCACAGGTGCGGATCTCCTTGAGCCCGACCCGCCCGATGATCTCGAGGTAGGGCGTTTTCAGCCCGCAGGGACATTCGCTGCCGTCATGCAGCACCCCGAGGTCGTCCGTCATGACGCTGCAAAGCGGGGTCGCCTTGATCATGGGCGTCAGGAGGTTGACAAGCCCCGGCGTTCCGTTGGGAACGGGTCTCAGCGTCCGCACATCCCGGATGAGGACGCGGCTGTAGACCGGGACGTGAAAATGATGCGCCGGACAGTCGGTATACAGGATCGGATGCTCCACTGCCCCGAAAAACTCGATGATGTTCTCCTCCTCCACGCCGAGCACCCGCCGGATGAGGTCATAGAGCGCCTGCTTGTCCACCTGTTCGCGGTAGAACTGCTTCCAGCCGCCGCCCAGCATGATCTTGGAGCCCCTGGGGAGCTGCAAGTGAACATTACGATCCTCCATCATTTGCAGGAGGAAATAGGTGTAGGACGGAAAGCCCATGAACCGCACCGGATGCCCCGCCTTGACATAGCGCCGGAGATGTTTGAGCACATGCTCCAGATCAGCGGTATAGCGCCCGTTTTCATACCTAAGTGCATAGCAGCGGTGCAGCGCCGGCGCCAGGAAGGTCGATCCGAAGGCAGTCTTCATGACGGCCATGTCATTGCCCTTGTGCGGCTGGTAGCCGAGGATGACATAATTGACCGGCCGCAGCGAGAGCAGCTTCCGGTACTTTGCCATGTGGAGCACCATCCAGAACCCGTTCCAGAGCGCTCCGAGCTCGAGCCCGACCTTGCTGAACTGCCCCTTTGTGCCGGAGGAGGTCGCCTTGACGGGGATGCGCCATCCGGGCATGGACGTCAGGTGGTGCTTCTTGAACAGCGCCGTCGGCAGAAACGGCAGCGTTCCCAGCGCTTCCGTGCTGTTCAGATCGGACGGCGAAAATCCAATGCCGTCGAGGATCTTCCGGTATTCCGGACAGTGCCTGTACTGGTAGCGGCAGTTCTCCTGCATCGCCTTGACGAAAACCGCCTCCGTCCGCTCCGTCGCAAACGGATCCCGCACGGCAAACAGCTTCTCTCTGGCCCCCATCGGCTCACCCCCCATACATATATAAGATTATTATAGCATAAGGGCAGCAGTTTGTCCAGATAAAATTGCACAGGCGTGCATTCGGCAGGTGCAGCAGCCCCACTTTTCAACAACCCTCCAATGAAAACGATTTCCTGCCGTCTCCCTTTTTTCTATACAAAGTGTATATCTAAAACGTTTTATTGTATCATTGTATAAAAATATTACTACAATCAGCAATAATTTTCATCGTATTCATAAATTATTCATTGACGAACGGAAAGGAATATGCTATAATATATATAACAGATCAGGGTACAAACACTGTCACATTGTACAAAGAGTCTGGATGGGAGCGAAACGTCCACGGCTTCTGGTGAGGGTGTTTGTATACACTTAAAGGTTTGATTGATAGCTCGGCTATCATGTGAGAGTAGCGTTCGCTGTGTGAGAGCGGACACGGGAAATTAATAGGGGGCATGTATTATGAAAAAATCAGCATTTATGCGCTGCATAGCCGTTGCAGTGACAAGTGCTGTCGCTGCGATCAGCCTGCCGATCATGCCGGCGGCTGCGGTCCAGAACATCTCTTTGAACATCGCGAAGGTACAGGTAACGCCTTCCCAGCTCGAGGAGTCCCGGACGGTTGCAGTGGAACTGCACATCGATGGAAACGAAGAGGGTTTCCTCGCGGCTGAGTTCGGTATCGCTTATGACAACCGTCTGCTCCTTGACTCCGTGGTACAGGATACGGCGCCCGGGAATCTGTTCGTCTATGCGGACAATCCCGACAGCGATTATATCTGGTTCAGCGGTGCATCTGCTACCAAGGCAGCATCCGCAACGAATGGCCGTTATACGCTGATGACGCTCAACTTCACACTGCCGGAGACCGCAGTGGTCGGCGATTCCTATTATATCGGCTATACCTGGGACGGTCTGGACGGAAAGGATGCCTACTGGTATTCCGACAAGGGCGTCAACGAGGCAGAGACCCTGAGCGGTCACTCCATCACCGGTTCGATCTCCATCCCGGATCCGCAGGCTCCGAAGCTGAGCGATTCCGCGCTGCGGATGAACCGCGGAGAGACCACAAAGCTTGAGCTGAGCAATCACGACGGTGTCGTGAACTGGTTCTCCGACCGCGGCAACATCGCCGATGTGGACAATGACGGCAACGTCACTGCCTACAACCCCGGCACAGCCACGATCTACTGCATCGCCGGTACCTCGATGCTCACCTGCGATGTCACAGTTACCAAGGAGTATTACTATTCCATCGTCGGCGATTCGCCCATCACTCTGACGGATCCCGAGAATGAAGTCTATGTGGAGTATCCCTCCCCGCAGGGTATGGTCGTATGGATGAGCACCCGCCCGGACATCGTGACCATCGACAACGGCCTGCTGACCGGCGTCAAGAACGGCACTGCACAGATCATCGGCACCTGCAACAACGTCACCTACGTCCGCGCCGTCATCGTAGCGTATCCTGAGCCAGAGACCAACGAGCCGGAGACCGATCCGCTCCAGACGGAGTCTCTCGATGAGACGGATGTTCCGCCGCTGACGGATCACATCGAACCGACCGTTGCTTCCGTAACAGACACCTGCCTGCCGCCCGACCGGACAAGCGGCGACCTGAACGGAGACGGCTCCGTGAGCATCCTCGATGTCATCATCCTCAACCAGAACCTGATGATCGGTACCCCGATCGACGAGAGCGCAAGAGCTGCGGCAGATGTCCTCCGGGACGGCGTCATCAACGAAGCGGACAGCCTCACGATCCTCAAGTATGTCGTAGAGCTGGTTCCCGCGCTGCCGATCGTTCCTTGATCCATCATCCCCCTGCCGACCGGCGGGGGGATCGCTGTACATGGTTTGTTCATACTATGTTTATAAAAAGTTCGGCGAATCATGCTGAATTGCGGTAATGACTATGCTATAATAAAATAGTGTGTTTATCAAAGTTTTTCTGAATGCAGATCACCCGAAAGGAGGTGCGGTATGCAGGGATCCGGTGAAAAGATGATCGATGTTGTTGAGAACTTTTCCTGCCCGCATCAGACGGAGAGCTATATGACAGCCTACCGGGAATGGCGCAGAAGAAAGGCGAACCGCTTTGCCTTCCGCTTCACCAAAAACCCGAAGGAGGCTGCTTTTTCCGAGAACCAGGCCGTTGTGAACGGCACGCCGCTCCATGCCGAGCAGAACACGCTCCAGCGCGTAGGACTGCTGTACGGCTATCTGCTGATCGGCGCTCTGGTGATCGAGAATCTTGTGGATAAGCTGCTGGTATGGCTGCTGAGTGCCTGCGGACTGCATATCGAAGTGATGGTCTGGAGCGAGAGCCGTCTCTACGGCGATGAGCATATCGTGTTCTGGACGGCCTTCACCGTCAACCTGCTCAAATACCTTGTGCCGGCGATCGCGGCACTTGTCATACTCAAAATGCCAAGGCGGGTCAGCTTTCCGCTGCGCACCACCCAGCCGCTGTATCTCCTGATCGGGATGCCGCTGGTGATGCTGATGAGCGTGGGCATGGGTATGTTTCTGGTGTCGCGCTCCGCGGAAATGGAGAAATACCGCCTGATCGACAATGCCGTCAGCACCTCTGACCGGCATGTGATCCTGTATGTGCTGTTCACGGTACTGCTCCTGCCGGTGGCCTTTGAGCTGCTGATACACGGATGCCTGTTCCAGCTCCTGCGGCAGTTCGGCGACTTGTTTGCCATCGCGGCCACTACGCTGCTTGCAGCGCTGCTGACGCACAATCTCCAGGATGCCGTGCGTATTGGCCTGCTGACGCTGACGATCTCCTATTTCATGATCCAGTCGGGCAGCTTCCTCACGGCGGTCATTCTGCATGTTGTCCACGAGATCTACATGTTCGCGCTGTATTGCATCGAGACATTTGGTGAGATCTATTCCAATACGTGGTGGACGCTGATCCTGATGCCTGTCGTTTTAGGCGCAGCAGCGGGGATCTATCTGCTTGTCCGCCGGATCAAGCGGCCAGCGGAATGTCAGTTCAGCCGGACGTATCTGAGCCTGTGGGATCAGTGCTCGGCATTCTTTGTCTCTCTGCCGATGACGTTCGTCGGGGTGATCTGCGTGCTGCTGATGATCGTGACGGCGTTTCTGGTGTAGCCTATGGAGCATGAGCAGTATATGCGCCGTGCGCTGGCCCTTGCGGAGCAGGCAGCGGCGCTCGGTGAGGTGCCTGTAGGCGCAGTGATCGTGCGGCGCTCGACCGGCGAGATCGTCGGCGAGGGCTATAACCGCCGGGAGATCGACCGCCATGCCCTGGCGCATGCGGAGCTGATGGCCATTGATGCGGCCTGCCGGAAGCTTGGCGGCTGGCGGCTGCCGGACTGTGCACTGTATGTGACGCTCGAGCCCTGCCCGATGTGCAGCGGCGCCATCATCCAGGCGCGGATCGACGAGGTATATTTCGGTGCCTCCGACCCGAAAAGCGGCGCTGTCCGGTCAGTGCAGCAGATGTTCGACCTGCCCTATAATTACCATCCGGCAGTCACAGAGGGGCTGCTCCGGGAGGAATGCAGCGCCATGCTGACAGCGTTTTTCCGTGAGCTGCGGCTGCAAAGAAGAAAAAAAGACAATCCGGAAGAGAAAAAATAAGCCGGCGGCTTGCAAAATGCCGCCGGTTATGTTATAATAGACTTAATTCGGCAACCGGAGATGTTCCCGGGAAAGTCCGATAGAAACATCAAGATGGAAAGGAGCTTCTGCACGGACGTGCGGAAGGGATATACGTATGAATTGCAAAAGAATCATCTGTGCTGTGCTCTGCGCGGCAATGCTGCTCTCGGCTGGATGCAGCAAGGGAAAGGGTAACAATACCGAGCCCACAGAGGCGACTTATGAGGAAGTGACGGCCGAGCTCGGACAGTCGGCGACCTACGGCGGCATGACTTTGACGGTCGATTTTGCGGAGGATCCCGGCATCAGGATCGACGACAGCGGCAACAACGTCATGTTCTTTCATGTGACAATCGAGAACGAGACGGAGGAAACGGTAACGGCGAGCTATCTGAATAATTTCTGCCTGACGGTCAACGGCACGTTCTATGAGTCCTATGAGTGCTGCACGATCCCGGCGATGAAGAAGCTCTACGACACCTACGACGTGGATGCGATCAATGCCGAGGTGCAGCCGCATACGAGCTGTGAAGGCTATGTCGCGTGTGAAGTGAACCCGCGCTATGACCTGATCGACCTGCACTACATCCCCAAGACCACAGACAGAGCCTCCCGTATTACCGTGACACTGACGCAGGAGAACATCCGCAAGACTTCAAAGTGAGGGAAGCAGCATGGCGGAACCGCATAAACACCGCAAGGATAACATCCCTGATTATGACGGCAGCTATGATCCGGTCGATCTCGGCCCGGTAAAGCAGCCGGAGCGGCCGCAGCAGAAACCGCCGCAGCGCCGTGAGGTGCCTGTGCGCCGCAAGCAGCCTGCATCGCAGAAACAGCCTGCACCGCCGCTGAATGCACCGGTACCCAAGCCAACGCCACAGGCACAGCAGCCTTCGGCGGAGAAACAGGCGGATCGCTATCTCGTACTGTTCGGGATCGGCGCGGGCGTGATGGTGCTTTGTCTGCTGGTGCTCGGCTTTTTGCTCCTGCGGACGGTGAACGGGGCAGGGGAGTCGTCCGTTGTCACGCTCGAAACGGTGCCGGAGACCGCGCCCGTGACGGAGCTGCTTGAAACGGAAACGGAGCCGCCCACGACCGAGCCTCCCCAGACGGAACCGCCCACCACCGAACCGCCCGAGACTGAGCCGACGGAGACCGAGACCCAGCGCCCCCGGACATGGGATGTCCTGTATGAGGAGCTGCTCACGGCAGAGCTGGCGGCATGGGGCTCGCGCTATGATCTGGTGGATGTGGACGGGAACGGGACGCCGGAGCTGTTCATTTCGGACGGTGACTTCATGGACGCCGCTGTGCGGATCTATACCGTGCAGGGGGAGAGCGCCGTGCAGGTGACGCAGATCAAGACCGAGGAAGGCAGCGTCACTGTCGTACCGGACGCACATCAGGTGCTCTGGACGTCGGAGACCTGGCCGTCGGTGTTCCATGTGTATCTCCTTGACGGAACGGCATTCACCCCGCAGGAGGAGCTGACCTACCAGTCCGAGGTAGGCGGCAGCTTCACCCGCAACGGCGCAGATGTGTCGATCTATGAGTTCAGCCGCGCATACGACAAATATGTCAGCCAGCGTTCTGTGCAGGATGTCGGACGCGCGTACAATTTTGACGACATCGGTGATCTGCCGGACAAGGCCGCCTCGCGCACGGCTTCACAGCCGGTCTTCGAGGATCCCTGGTGGCGTGACTACCTTGTCGAGCCCGAACCGACCACGGAGCAGCCGACCAGGCCGCATGGCTTCTGGGACAATCTGATCCCGGGCATTCAGGATTATTTGTATTAGGCATGACAAAACCCCTCATTTCCGGAGAAATGAGGGGTTTGTTCTGTTCCGTCAGCTTACTGAGCCTGCGGAGCCTCTACGGGACATACACCTGCGCATGCACCGCAATCGAGGCAAGCATCAGCGTCGATCTCGTACTTGCCGTCACCCTCGCTGATCGCGCCAGCCGGGCACTCTGCTGCACATGCACCACAAGCGATGCATGCATCTGTGATCTGATATGCCATAATAAATGCACCTCCATAGATTATTGCAGGAAAAGCTCCTGTCATACTTATTTTATCATAGAATCAGAAAAAATCAAGTCTTTTTTGCAAAATTCATAAAAATGTTGCTATTGGTGAGTCGGAGCTAACCATATTTTGCATAAAATCCCGAAAATTCATGCTTTGGGCATGCGATACTATTGTTCGCAAAAATGACAGATCGTAAACAGTGGTGATTGTTGCTGTCTTGTGCATTTTTACTGCACACAGACGGCTGTTTTTGTACATTGTATGTGAAATTCACTTGACAAACAGGGGGATTTGCTGGTATAATAATAATGTATCTTTCTGCGATTTTGCAGGAAATGAGAAGCCGTGAACGGCTTTCTCCTTACCAGATGCCGGCAGTGCCGGCGGGAAGAAAGGTGGAGATGACACTGGACATCCGATCCATTCCTAACAAGCTCCTGAGCATGGCAGCGGCCTTGTGCATGGCCGTGCAGGCAGTGCCGCTGGCCTGCTGTGCAGCAGAGACCAAAACGGAAGCGCCAGCTCAGCTTTCGGCGGAGGAGCCGGAGGTGCTCTACACGGAGCAGGAGACCTACAGTGACTACTACGATCTGCACAAGGACGACCCGCGCCCGCACGTCGTGATCGACATGGAGGGGACGGAGAACACATCCTATGCATGTGAAGATATGGACAGAATTTCCGTCGGCAGCTACGGCACGGAGTACGGCGTGGAGACACGCGACAATGTGCTGATCTGGAACGCGGCTGACGGCAGCGTGACCTTTGCGGCGGACATCCCGGAGACAGGCTGCTACAACTTCGCATTCACCTATCTGCCGATCCCGTCCAATATGGCGGATATTGAGTTCTCCGTCCTCATCGACGGCGAATCGCCCTACGATACGGCGTCCCGTGCCACCCTCAGCAAGGTCTTTGTCAATGACGGCGAGATCAGCTACGATTCCCGCGGGAATCAGGTACGCCCCTCCCAGAAGCAGACCGGCCTCTGGCTGGACAAGCCCCTCATGGATGTGGACGGGCTGTTCAACGATCCGCTGCTGTTCTACATGGAGCAGGGCAGGCACGAAATTACCTTTGAGATCAAGAAGGGCTATTTTGCGATAGATCACTTCCGCATCTACAACCCGGATCCGCTGCCGGATTATGAGAGCTACCGGAGCGGTCTGGGCGTCTCCGTGACACCCGAGACAACGCCCTCCACGCTCATCCGGCTCGAGGGCGAGAATGCGGCCTACAAGAGCGATGCCACGCTCTACCCGACCCAGGACAACGCCAGCTACCTGGCATCGCCCGCCGACCCCGCCAAGACGGTCTACAATACCATCGGCTCGGGCAACTGGAAGCAGGCGCTCCAGTCCATCACCTGGACGATCCCGGCAGAAGAACTGCCGCAGGACGGCTGGTATAAGATCGGTATCAAGGCACGCCAGAAGGACATGCGCGGCTTTTATTCCAACCGCCGCATCTACATCGACAACCAGGTGCCTTACGAGGAGCTTGACCAGGTGCGGTTTTACTACAGCACCGAATGGCAGGTCGTCACTCCGCAGGACGCGGACGGCAATGACCTCTATGTCTTTCTGACCGGTGGACAGGATCACACCCTCACGATGGAGGTCATGCCCGGTGAGATCGGTGAATCCATGCGCGTGCTGGACAGCGCCGTGCTCGACATCAACACCTATTACCGGAAGATTTTGATGATCACCGGCCCGAATCCCGATCAGTATACGGATTACTATGTGCATGAGCGTATTCCGGAGCTGATCCCGCATTTCAGGAAGCTCTCCGCCGATCTCAAACGCATCCAGGGGGACATTGAGACGATGGCGGGCTCCAAAGGCTCCGAGGCGGCAGCGCTCGAGCGCATGTACATCATCCTCGATGCCTGCATCGAACGGCCGCTGCGTATCCCGGACTACCTCAAGCAGATCAAGGAGAACATCACCTCGCTCTCGGCGTGGATGGTCGATTACCGCAACCAGCCCCTCGAGGTGGACTATATCGAGCTGGCCTCCGCCGACCAGAGCTTCGGCAATGTCAAGCCCAATGTGTTCAAGTCGGCCGGCTACGGCATCCAGCGCTTTTGCAGCTCCTTCTTCGAGGACTACACCACCCTGACAGATGACGCCGGCGAGGACGCCGTGAATGTCTGGGTGTCCCTCGGCAGAGACCAAGCACTTGTGGTCAAGTCGCTCGTGGAGTCAGAATTCACCGAGCAGTATGACACGCCCGTTGCCGTCAATCTCGTGGTCGGCGGCGTGGTCGAGGCGACTTTGGCCGGCAAGGGGCCGGATGTGGCGCTCTTCCTCGGCGGAGAATTCCCGGTCAACTTAGCGGCAAGAGGGCTGCTGGTCGATCTGAAGGAATTCCCCGACTATGACGAGACAGCCAGTCGCTTCCAGCAGTATGCGACCGTGCCTTACCAGTATGATGACGGCTGCTACGGTCTGCCGCTGACCCAGAGCTGGGCGATGCTCTTCTACCGCAAGGATATCCTCACGGAGCTGGGCTACAACCAGGCGCCCGAAACGTGGGATGACGTCGTGGACATGCTCCCGGCGCTCCAGCGGAATTATATGTACATGGGTCTGGTGCTGCCCGCCATCACGGGCATCTCGGCGGCAACGGAATCCGGCCACACCTATGCGGCACTTATGCTCCAGAATGGCCTGAACTACTACAACGACGACCAGACCAAGACCAATTTCGACAACATCGCCGCCGTACAGGCCTTTGAGCAGTGGACAGATCTCTACACCAAGTACGGCTTTGAGCAGACCTACGACGGCTTCAACCGCTTCCGCACCGGCGAATACCCGCTTGTCATCGCGGATTACGGCTTCTTCAACCAGCTTTCCGTGGCATCGCCGGAGATCAAGGGGCTCTGGGACTTCACCAGCATCCCCGGCACCGTGCAGCCTGACGGCAGCGTTTCCCATGCGGTGAACTCCACCTCCTCGGGTGCCGTCATCTTCAAGAAGTGCAAGAACAAGGAGGGAGCGTGGAAGTTCCTGAAATGGTTCACCTCCACGGAGGTGCAGGTCGAGTTCGGCACCCAGATCGAGGGCCTGCTCGGACAGCTCGGCCGCTATGCGACGGCGAACCGCGAGGCGATGCAGCAGCTTTCGTGGACGAAAACAGAGCAGCACAAGCTCCTTGCGGCACAGGATGAATTGCAGGAGATCCCGATCATCCCGGCGTCCTATGCGGTGACGAGAAACATCATGAACGCCTTCCGCGAGACCGTCAACGAGCACGAGAATCCCCGTGATACGCTGCTCTGGTACAACCGTGACATCAACAAGGAAATAACGCGAAAACGGGAGAACCTCGGTCTGCCGACACAGTGATACTGTCTGACTTGAAAAGGAGAGGATAAGGTTATGTGGCTCGTATCGGTATTCAATAACTATGACGGGACCTATACGCTCTACTTCCGCACACCGGAGGCTGATCTGGCGGGTCTGGTCCTGATGCCGCTTGTGCTGATCATTCTGGGGGCAAGTCTGTTTTTCGGCCTGATCGACGTCAGTGCCTATATGGCGCTGCCTTTCTGCCTGTGCCTGATCGAGATCCTGCTGAAAACCATGTATACCACCAGTGAGCTGACCTCCTATCTGCTGACGATGGCGATGCTCCCGGTCAAGGTCTATGCATGGACATCCGTCATCTGGACACATGAGAAGCTCTCTCTGGCAACGGAGCATGTCATCAAGGACCCGTTTTTTGCCATTGTTTGGTGCATTGTGGGATTTGTCTATTTAGCAGCGCCCTGCTTCCGTGAGATCATCGAAGAACCGATGGAGAGCATATCATTAGGCTCTGCGATCGTGGTCTTCTGCCTGATGATCGTCCTGGCCGCGTATCCGGTCTTTTCCGGCATGGCGGATTATCCGCTGCTTGGATTTACGGAAGACATGTTCAAATTTGTCAGGATCCTGTTCCGGATCCTGTACGGCATAGCGGCTGTTGCACTGATCGCGTTTTTCATGCTGTCATTCGAGGATCTGATGGAAACATTCCTGCCTGATGTGATCTTGACAGCGCTTGGCGTGATCCCGCTTGTCATTGTCAGCCTGCTGCACGGTGCACCGGCGCTGGTGAGGGGCATTCTCCTGCTGGCGCTGTACGGCATTCTTGCAGGCGTGTTCCATGCGTTCAAGGGTGAACGTTACGGCAGGACAGGCTGTATGCTGTTCCCGTTCCTGCTCTGCGTCACATGCAATCTGATGCACAGCGAGTACAACCAGCTCCCGCTTCTCCCGGTTTCAGCCGCAACGCATCTGCATACCTTCCTGACCGAATCGGAAGTATCCGGCTTCCTGTCAGACAGGACCGTACCGGTCTGTGAGGGTCTGACAGCTCTGTTCTCCGGGCTTGCAAACGGTGTGATCTGGGTGATCTCCAAGATATTTGAAACGGCAGATACGGAAGTGAACTCCCCACTGATCGTCAGCGTTCTCTGTGGCGTTTTTGCGATCGCACTGGTGATGGGGCTCGCTTCTCTCATCACTGAAAAAGTGATCAAGAAAGCATGATCTCAATGAAACCCGATGAAAGGAGGTCGATCCGATTGGATCCTACCGAGATCGGCAAGCGCTCCAGGGCAGAGGAGCGCCGGATGCTCTGGCTCCGCATCAAGCAGAGCAAGGAGTGCTACCTGATGATGGCGCCGTTCATGCTCATCTTCCTCGTCTTCACGATCGTTCCGGTCGTGATGTCGCTGCCGATGGGCTTTACGGATTTTGATATGGTACAGCTCCCGAAATTTGTCGGGCTGTCCAACTATACCACGCTGTTCCTCAATGATACCATTTTTGTGCAGTCCATCCGCGTGACGCTCGTCTTTGCGATCTTTACCGGACCGCTGAGCTATGTGCTGTGCTTCCTGCTGGCGTGGCTCATCAACGAGCTGCATCCGCGGCTGAAAACGATCTTCACGCTCATTTTCTATGCGCCGTCGATGGCGAATGTCTATATCGCATGGCAGCTCATCTTCTCCGGCGATACCTACGGCTATCTGAACTCGCTCCTGATGAACCTCGGGCTCATCACAGCGCCCATCCAGTGGCTCACGGACGGCAGATACCTCCTCGGTGCGGTCATCGTGGTACAGCTCTGGATCTCCCTCGGTGCAGGCTTCCTGGCGCTTCGTGCGGGCTTCCAGAACATCGACCGCAGCATGTACGAGGCCGGTGCCATCGAGGGCATCAGGAACCGCTGGCAGGAGCTCATCTACATCACCATCCCGTCAATGGGGCCGCAGCTCATGTTCGCAGCGGTGATGCAGATCGTCGGCTCGTTCACAGCCGGCACGGTCGCACAGACCCTCGTGGGCTTCCCGAGCACGGACTACAAGGCGCACACCATCATGACCCACGCCTACGACTACGGCTGGGTGCGCTATGAGATGGGCTATGCATCGGCGATCTGTATGATTTTGTTCGTCGTGATGCTCCTGTGCAACAAGCTCATCAGCAAGATCTTAGGCAAATTCATGGATTAAGGAGGCCTTTGCATGGCAAGAACAATTGAAACAGCCAAGGGCTCCAATAAGGCAGTCGGCAGCCGGCTCGCCGGAAATATCGTGATCTTCCTGTTTCTGCTGATCCTCGGGCTTTTTATGCTGTTTCCGATCTATCTGACGCTCATCATGTCGGTCAAGCCCGTGCATGAGCTCTTCATTTTCCCGCCAAAGCTCTATGTCATCGACCCGACGCTCGATAATTTCCGGGACATGTTCGAGACCCTCTCCGAGATGTGGGTGCCGTTCTCCCGCTATGTGTTCAACTCCGTCTTCGTGACGGTCTGCGTCACGGTGGCGCAGTGCGTCTTTGCGTCGATGGCGGCCTTCGTGCTGGCGAAATGCAAGGTGCCGGGCGGTACTGTCCTGAACAAGATCATTGTCACCTCGCTCCTGTATCAGTCGAATGTCATCTACATCATGCAGTATATCGTGATGGCACGGCTGCACATGATCAACACCTACTGGGCGCTGATCCTGCCGTCCGTCGCTTCGCCGATGTGCCTGTTTCTGATGCGCCAGTCCATGTCCACCGTCCCCGATGCGATGATCGAGGCGGCGAAGGTGGACGGCGCGAACATGTTCACCATCTGCTGGAAGATCGTGATGCCGAACCAGAAGCCGGCGCTCATGACCATGATCATCTTCGCATTCCAGGCAGCCTGGAACATCCAGGGCGGCACGCTCGTCTACAACGAGGCGCTCAAAACGCTCCCGACCGTTATCACACAGGCGGGCAGCGCGGGTCTCGCAAGGCTCGGCGTGGCATCGGCGGGTGCCGTATTCATGCTGGTGCCGCCGATCGTCATTTTCATGCTTGCCCAGAAGAACGTCATCGAGACGATGGCGCACTCCGGCATCAAGGACTGAGGGGGTGGCATGATGCAGAAGAAGCATTTCGCATCCGCTGTGCTTGCCGTCCTGTGTTCCGGCATGTTGCTGACAAGCCTTCCGGCGGCAGCGGACGAGCATTACGATGTCTATAACTATGACCGCTGGAACGAGCCGATCCCGTCCCAGGCGGGCTATCAGGCGACCCGTTCCGTCAGCGGCAAGGATCTCGGTATCGGGGATCTTTCGGAGCCGTCCGACCTGTTTGTGGATACGGAGGATCGGCTCTATATCGTGGATACCAAAAACAACCGCATCGTGGTGACAGATCCCGGCCTGACCGAGGTCGAGAAGGTCATGGAGCACTTTACCATGCCGGACGGCTCTACCACGACGCTCAAAGCCCCCGAGGGCATCTATGTCGCCCCGGAGACAGGGCTCATCTATATCGCCGACTACAGCAATTCCCGTGTGCTGGTGACGGACTATGACGGGAATGTCCAGATGGAGGTCACAAAGCCTGAATCGGAGCTGTTTTCGAGCGAGCTGACCTTCCTCCCGCAGAAGGTGCTGGCCGACAAGGCGGGGAACATCTACATCGTGCTTGGCAACATCACGACCGGTGCGGCGATGTTCAACGCC
>JAGADP010000121.1 GCA_017828885.1 Oscillospiraceae bacterium
ATCCCCGGAAACGGCGGCAGCGGTGATCAGCGCGTTCCGCCCGATTACAATGGCAGCGACACCCAGCTCTGGCGGCTGCAGGATATGGGGGATGGTACGTTTACCATCCACAGCAAACGCAATGACAACCTTGTCTGGGATGTAGCCGGTTTTTCCCAGGACAACGGCACTTCGATCTGCGTGTACAGCTATCACGGCGACCGGAACCAGCGGTTCAGCCTTGTGCCGCTGACCACGCAGGAGCCCATGAGCGAATGGGGCGCCACCCGCCACGATTGCAGCGGCTCGGACTGGAGCATCTGGGACGGTTCTCTGAGCTATGACTGGTATTTTGTAGATCAGAATGCCAAGGATATGTACATCAGCAGTGCGGCGGATCTTTACGGCTTCACCTCGCTCGTGGTGAACGGCTGGAATTTCAACGGCAAGACCGTCCATCTCACCCGTGACATCAACCTTGCCGGCATCGAGTGGACACCGATCGGCAACCGGGAGCACATGTTCCACGGCAGCTTCAACGGCGAGGGACATTCCATCATCGGACTGTCGATCACGCAGAAGAACGACTTTCAGGGCTTGTTCGGCGTAGTGCAGGGCGGTTCGATCGGCAACTTTGCCGTCAAGGGTTCTGTGAGCGGCGATGACCATGTCGGCGGTGTCGTTGGCTGGTTCGCCGAGGGGCATCTTTATGATATTTACAGTGAAGTCACGCTGACCACGGCGACCGACCAGTACGAGGGCGGCATCGTCGGCTACAACAGCTACGGCGGCTATATCGAGCACTGTACGCAGAATGCCCGCATCAACTCCGGTGACAAGGATCCCTACCGTGGCGGCATCGCCGGCCGCAACCGGGGCGTGATCCGCTGGTGTGTCAATGAGCAGACCGTGGACTGCAACTGGAACTACTGCGGCGGCATCGCAGGGCAGAATTTTGACGGCAAGATCGAGTTCTGTGCCAATCACGGCATGGTCGGCGGCGGCGGAGATACCGAGCTGGCAGGCGGTATTGCAGGCGAGACCAACGCAGGCTCTGTGATCTACGGCTGCTACAATGACGGCTTCATTTACAGCAGCAATGACGACTATGTCGGCGGCATCAGCGGCGACAACAACGGCGGTCTGGTGGCTTGCTGCATCAACAACGGCAAGGTACAGGGCGATGACCATGTCGGCGGTATCCTCGGTGACAGCTATTGCTATTGCTGCTACAACGGCGGCTATGTACTCGGCGATGACCAGTGCGGCGCGATCACCGGCGATACAGCTGGTGAACTCAATTGGTGCCGTGCGCTTGCCTGGACGAATGCTGTCCTCAACGGCACGCATGACAGCAACGGTGCGGAATGGATCGGTGCAGCAGATGTCATCAACGGCAAGTGCTGCTATGATCTGAATGATCAGTCCGGTCAGATCGTCCTTGGCAGCTATAGCATCCCGACCGATATGGTATTCTTCCAGAACATCGGCAGCGATCCGATCCCGACCTTTGCGGGCGCCAAGGTGACCAAAAGCGGAAACAACTACGTCAATGAAGAGTATGCTGTCAATGTGGATGCCCAGAAGGGCTACGGCACCGTCGAGGGCACAGGCTCCTACAAGTCCGGTGCGGTGACGCTGAAAGCGCAGCCTGCGGACGGCTGTGTATTCGATCACTACGAAGTCACCTCCGTGACAACAGTCTCCGACGGGGATATGTTTGGCGGCGCACACGACCGTCCGGCCGTGACGACCACGACCTACAAGGATGCAGAGCTGAAGCTCACGGACAGCATTAATCGTTCCTACCGTGTCAAGGCGGTTTTTACCATCTTTGACGAGGTTCCGGAGGATCTTCATCAGCACGTGAAGGTCGAGATCGAGTGTGCCGATGAGACAGACGGCTGGAACAGCGAGATCGTTCCTGTGTATCTGCTGGATTCAGCAGGGGAGCAGCATCTCTGGGAGATCAACCGTGCTGACATCGACGGCGATGATCTGAAAGTCAGCCGGGAATTCGACCTTGGCGCTGCAAGCCCGGTGGCAGTGTATGCCTATCCGGATTTCGGCGGCGGCTTGACCTTCCACGACCTTGGTCTGAAAGCACGGATCTGGGTCAACGGCTCTCCGACTGCGATGGAGAGCGAGAAGGTCATGATCCGGTCGTATCCGTTCATCTCCTCGAAGTGGAACAACGACTACATGAGCATCACCTTTGCCGGCTATGGCAATTCCACGGTCGGCATCACCAAGGCGGACGGCACGTTCGAGAGCAAGGGCACCTATACCAGATGCAAGGAAGCATGGGACGCTGCCAAGTCGCTCGGTGCGGGTGCAACGATCCGGCTCGACGGCGCATGGCTCGCAGACAGTCTGTATGAGCTTGAGGGCGGCAAGGATGTCACCATCGACCTGAACGGTTTCCCCATTATCCGCACCATCAAGAAAACTGCCAAGAACGGTGGTATCTTCAAGGTCAGCGGCGGCGCACTGCACATTACCGACTCTGCTCCCGCCAGAAAGTCCGGTGCTTCCTTCTACGGCGGCAGCATCCAGGGTGGACGCAGCGATGACGCGGCAGGTCTGGTGCATGTCGCAGGCGGCACGTTCACCATGAACGGCGGTACGCTCTACAACGGCGGTACAGATAGCTGGGGCGGCGGTGCCGTCTGGGCAAGGGACAATGCCAATGTCACGCTTGAAAATGTCCTGATCGCCAACTGCTGGGCAGACGGCGCATGGACACACAACAATTACGGCGGTGCGGTCTACATCCAGAATGCGACCGTTTCCATGAAGGATGTCAGCATCCGGAACTGCCATGCCGAGGATCACGGCGGTGCGGTCATGACCGAGGAGCAGGGCAAGCTGACGCTGGAGAACGTAGACATCTCCAACTGCCGTGCAGACGAGAACCAGGGCGGTGCCATCTACATGGAGGATGATGCAGAGGTACGCTTCACCGGCGGCAGCATCAAAAACTGCTCGGCGCTCGAGGATCACGGCGGTGCCATCTATCAGGAGGACGGCAAGCTCTACTGTGAGAATGTGACTTTCCTGAACAACTACGCCGAGGACAACGGCGGTGCGGTCTATATCAATACGGACGATGCGACCTGGTTCATCGGGTGCAGCTTCCGCAGCAATTCCGCTGATGATGACGGCGGCGCCATCTATATGGACAATGATAAGCTCTACATGGAGAGCTGCACCGTCATGAACAACGCCTGCAAGGGCGAGGGCGGCGGTCTGTTTATCTCCTGTGACGGCTCTATCGACCTGTGCGGCAAGACTGTCATCAAGGATAACAGCGGCGAGGATACCTACAATAATCTTGTGCTGGGCGTCGCGGTACATTCTGTCAAGACCTATTTTGCAGAGCTCTATGACGCAGGTCTGCGCCCCGGCTCTGACGTCTATGTCAACATCAGCCGTCTCGATGCAGAGTCTGACCACTACATCACGGCACCGTCCGTGAAGATCGACGAGCATCAGATGCAGTATTTCCATTCCGACAACGGCTGGCTGACGCTGACCGATGTGGAGGAAGACCGAGATACGAGCCTGATGGCTTCGACGTTTACCAATGGGCGGACAGCGGCTGTGGCTGGCCTTGTGATCGTACCGATCATGCTGTGTCTGGCATTGCTGCAGCGCAATCACAAGCGGAAAGGAGAGGACTGAACATGCGTAAGATCAAGCTGTTTTCACGTATTGTAGCTGCGGCGACGATAGCGTGTATGCTGTTCTGCAACCAGCCGTGGACGGCTGCGGCGGCAGAGATCAAGCAGGATCAGGAACTCGCCGTGACCTATCTGAGCGAGGTCAAAATGTTCTACAGCGATACCGTGGAGAATGCCCGTAAGGATTGTGAAGCAGAGGGCTATATCTTCTGCCCGGAAAACCTCAAGGCCGGC
>JAGADP010000122.1 GCA_017828885.1 Oscillospiraceae bacterium
ACCATCGGCGTGATGGGCTGCGGCGTGGATTACGACTATCCCAAAGAGAACCGCGCCCTGAAGGAGCGCATCGTGCAGAACGGTCTGCTCCTGTCGGAGTACTTCCCGGGCACATCGCCGCTGCCGGCGCACTTCCCGAGCCGCAACCGCATCTTAGCGGGCATCGGTGAAGCGGTGCTTGTGGTTGAAGCGGGTGCCAAGAGCGGATCGCTCATCACGGCGAACCTTGCCTGTGAACAGGGCAAGCCGGTGTTCTGTGTGCCGCCGGCGGACATCTTCGACAAGCGCTATGCCGGTGCGGTCGGCTTCCTGCGGGACGGCGCCTATCCGGTGTTCGACATGCTCGACATCCTCTATGGCCTGTATATGAAATATCCCCATAAACTGGCCTTATTTGACGAGGAGGACGCCTCCCGGACACAGGATTCCCTTGTGTTCCACACAGAGGAGGAGCCAAAAAAGGAGAAACCAAAGAAACAGAAGCAGCCGGTCAAGCTGCGGACGACACCTGTGAAAGACCGTCCGCCCATGCCGGAGGAAAAGCCCTACGAGATGCCGGCGGAGGCTACGCCGGAACAGCGCAGGATCCTCGAACTGCTGCAAAAAGGGGCTCAGAATGTGAATGCTCTGTGTGTGATGCTCGGGCTGGAGTTTGACACCGCCTCGATGCTGCTCATGGAGATGGATCTGAACGGCTGGATCGTGAATACAGACCGGGATAATTATGCATTAGCTGAGACTTGAAGCCAATGAGCTTGGTAAGGGGAGCCCCCCTCTGCCGCCGTACGGCGGCACCTCCCCCCAAATGGGGGAGGGAAGGTTTTTGAAGGGGCTTCGCCCCCTCAACTCCCATGCATGAGCTGAGGAATGACAAGTCTCCCGCCGAAAGGAGTGTTTGCTGCATCGTGCAGCCTGAATTATGTCAAATTTAGTGATCGTGGAGTCGCCTGCCAAGGCAAAGACCATACAGAAATATCTTGGCCCCGGCTATGAGGTCATCGCCTCGATGGGGCATGTGCGTGACCTGCCGAAGTCCAAGCTCGGTGTGGATGTGGAGAACGGTTTCACCCCGCAGTACCTCGATATGAAGGGCAAGGAGGACGTCATCAAGGAGCTCAAGAAGAAGGCCAAGAAGAGCGATGCCGTCTATCTTGCAACTGACCCGGACCGCGAGGGAGAAGCCATTTCGTGGCATCTGGCACAGATGTTACAGCTCGATATGAACGCCGACAACCGTGTTGCCTTCAACGAGATCACCAAGACCGGTGTGCAGGCAGGTATGTCCAACCCGCACCGCATCGACATTGACCTTGTCAATGCCCAGCAGGCACGGCGTATCCTTGACCGTCTCGTGGGCTACAAGCTCAGCCCGTTCCTGTGGAAAAAGGTCAAGCGCGGCCTGTCCGCAGGACGTGTGCAGTCTGTGGCTGTTCGTCTGATCGTGGATCGTGAGGAGGAGATCCGGGCATTCGTCCCGAAGGAATACTGGAGCATCGACGCCAAGCTCCGCTCTCCGCACAGCACCAAGCAGTTCATGGCGAAGCTTGCGGCTGTGGACGGCAGCAAGATCGAGATCGGCAATGAAGCACAGTCCCAGATGCTTCTTGACCGGCTCGAAAAGGCCGCATTCACCGTGACCGCCATCAAGAAGCGCGTCACCAAGAAGCAGCCCGCACCGCCCTTCATCACATCGACGCTCCAGCAGGAGGCGTCCAAGCGGCTCGGCTTCCAGTCCAAGCGCACCATGAAGGCAGCGCAGGAGCTGTACGAAGGTATCGACGTGGACGGCATGGGCGCAGTCGGTCTCATCACGTACATGAGAACCGACAGCCTGCGTATCTCTGCCGATGCACAGAATGCCGCTGCTGACTATATCCGGGAGCACTACGGCGAGGACTATCTCCCGCCCAAGCCCCGTGTGTTCAAGACCAAGAAGAATGCCCAGGATGCGCATGAAGCCATCCGTCCTTCCATGCCGGATCTCAGTCCGGACAGGGTGAAGAACAGCCTGACGAGCGACCAGTACAAGCTCTACAAGCTCATCTGGGAGCGCTTCATCGCCAGCCAGATGGCCAATGCGCTGCTCGATACCATCTCCGTGGACATCGACGCAGATAACTGCCTGTTCAAGGCATCGGGCTATTCCGTGAAGTTCGACGGCTTTACCGTGCTGTATGAGGAGAAGAACGAGAACGAGGAGGAGAACCAGAAGATGCTCCCGCTGCTGGCAGTGGGCGATGTGCTCAAGGTGCTCGACCTCTCCGGCAACCAGCACTTCACACAGCCGCCCCCGCGCTATTCCGAAGCGACGCTCATCAAGACGCTCGAAGAAAACGGCATCGGCCGGCCGAGTACCTATGCGCCGACCATCACGACGATCTTAGCGAGAATGTATGTGGAGCGTGACGGCAAGCAGCTCAAGCCGACTGCCCTCGGCGAGGTCACCACGCAGGTGATGAAGGAGCATTTCGCCAACATCGTGGACGCCGACTTCACGGCGAAGATGGAGACGGAGCTCGATAATGTCGAGCAGGGCACACAGGACTGGGTGAGCATGCTCGGCACGTTCTATGAGGATTTCGACAAGACCCTTTCCACCGCCGAAGAAGCGATGGACGGCAAGCATGTGAAGATCCCGGACGAGGAAACGGACATCGTCTGCGACCAGTGCGGCCGAAAAATGGTCATCAAGATCGGACGCTACGGCAAATTCCTGGCCTGCCCGGGCTTCCCGGAGTGCCGCAACACCAAGCAGATCATCCAGGAGACCGGCGGCACCTGTCCGCTGTGCGGCAAGAAGGTCGTGCAGAAGAAGTCCAAGCGCGGACGCACGTTCTACGGCTGCTCGGGCTATCCGGACTGCCGCTTCATGACGTGGAACGTTCCCGTGGAGGAGAAGTGCCCGCAGTGCGGCTGCACCCTTTTCCAGCGAGGCGGCAAATCCGGCACACTTGTCTGCGAGAAGGAAGGCTGCGGCTACGAACGCAGTCTCAAGTAAGCGGGGAGCTGAACAGCCCGTCCCCTCTGTCTCGTGCCTCGACATCTCTCCACCCCGTGGGGAGTCACCCGCTGGCAGACGCATGACGGGTGTAGTACAGATGCTGGCGCAGAACATGCGCTGATGGTACGATTCATGATGGAGGATCTTCTATGAAATGCCCGTATTGTGAGAAAGAAATGACAAAAGGCGCCCTTGGTCCGATGGCACTGCGTGCATGGACGTACTGGGTATCGGATGCCTATATCCAGACGCATCCCTATCCGCCGACAACGCAGAAAGAGCAGGCGGATGCCGGTATCGTGCCGATCTACACCGGCTACGGAACCAAGACACAGGCGGATCCCGTATGGTACTGCAAGGACTGCGGAAAGCTCATCGGCGAACTTTCAGATGATACAACCAAATGACAGGAGGTAATGACCATGAAACGACTGACAGCATTTCTGCTCGGCGGCGCACTGCTGCTGGCAATGACCGGATGCGGGAACCAGCAGGCTTCCGGCGGTATCCAGATCTCTCCCGCACAGCTGAGCAAAGGCGATACACTCACCATCACTGTCACCGACTTTACCGGGAAGTATGACAGAGCGCCGTGGGTCGGCATTCTGGACACCGATCAGCAGTTTACCAAGGAAGTTGATGCGGACGAGCATGACATCTGGTATGCGACGCTGTACGAGGATGATCATGGCCCCTATCAGATCGTGATCGGCGAAGATGTGGAGCTGGAGCCGGGACACTATGGCGTTGTGCTGACCGATACCGATGAGGATGACGGCGTGGTGCTGGCATATACTCGCTTTGAGGTCCGTTGAGTTTTTGGGGGTTATGACTTTGGTATACTTGGGTGATAATCTGTTTTCATTTTGAAAGTGCAGTGAATCCGCCCCCTCCGCCGCCTTTCGGCGGCACCTCCCCCGCAAAGCGGGGGAGGAAGGGGATTAAGGGGGCGAATAGCCCGCAAAAAAAGTCTAAGGAGAATGCATGGAAACAGCAATCGTGATCGGCGGAGGCTTGGCCGGGTGTGAAGCGGCTTGGGCGCTGGCACAGGCGGGCATCGCCGTGAAGCTCTATGAAATGAAGCCGGTGAAGTTCTCGCCGGCACATCATAAGGAGGGACTGGCGGAGCTGGTGTGCTCCAATTCCCTCAAGGCAAGCCGTCTGGCATCTGCGGGCGGTCTGCTCAAATACGAGATGGAACTGCAAGGGAGCCTGCTCGTGCGCTGTGCGAAGGCTTGTGCGGTAGCGGCGGGCGGTGCGCTGGCCGTTGACCGGGAGCAGTTCTCGGCGCTGGTGACGCAGGAGATCGAGGATCATCCGCTCATCACGGTCATCCGGGAGGAGCTGAGTGCTTTGCCGGAGCGCAATGCCGTGATCGCCACGGGTCCTCTGACCTCGGATGCGATGGCAAAGGCGATCGAGGAGCGCTGCGGCGCAAGACTGAGCTTCTTCGATGCGGCAGCGCCCGTTGTGGCAGCGGATTCCCTCGACATGACCAAGGTCTTTGCACAGTCACGCTATGACCGGGGCGATGCGGACTATCTCAACTGCCCGATGAACAAGGAGGAGTACGAGGCCTTCTGGGAGGCCCTCGTCAATGCCGAAAAAGCGCCCCTCCATGAGCATGACAAGGCTGCCTTCCGCGTCTATGAGGGCTGTATGCCGGTGGAGGTGCTCGGTTCGCGCGGCATCGACACGCTGCGGTTCGGCCCCCTGAAACCGGTGGGACTGCGTGACCCCCGCACGGGCTTCCGGCCGTATGCGGCGGTACAGCTCCGGCGCGAGAACAAGGAAGGCACGATGTTCAACCTCGTGGGCTTCCAGACGAACCTGAAATTCGGCGAGCAGAAGCGTGTCTTCGGGATGATCCCGGGGCTTGAAAACGCGGAATTCCTCCGCTATGGCGTGATGCACCGCAACTTCTTCCTCGACAGCCCGAAGCTCCTTGATGCGGACTACATGCTGCGGGAGAGCGAGAACCTCTTCTTTGCCGGACAGATGACCGGCGTGGAGGGTTATATGGAATCCGCCGCCTCGGGGATAATGGCGGGGCTGAATATGGCGCGCAGAATAAAGGGTCTGCCTGCGGTGACGCTGCCGCGGGAAACCATGATCGGCGCACTGAGC
>JAGADP010000123.1 GCA_017828885.1 Oscillospiraceae bacterium
GCATCTCGCAGAGGACAGGCAGGCAGTTCTTCTGCGCGGCACACCGGTACAGCCCCCTGAGGAGCCGCATAAACGCCGTACCGCCGTACTTCGGCACTCTTGCGCCGCTGCACATGCGGCTGATGTTGGAGGTATCGCACTGCATCGTATTGGCCAGCTCCGCCGAGGAGATCTGGAGATGCTGCATGAGCTGTGTCAGCCGTTCGGAAAACATGGTATCCACTCCGTTTCTTTTTACTTCTTGTCATAGCAAAAGGGATCTACTCCCTCAGTATAGCATATCCGGCAAAGGAATGCAAGGATGCCAGATTTTTGTCAATGACAAAATGCTGTCAATAGTTGAAATGTAACAAAATAAAGGTGTATAATGAGAAAAAGATTGCAGCATGATGCTGCTTTTGGTACGAAGGGGGAGATCTGTATGTCAATGACCTGTCAGAATTGCCATAGGCCGCTGCCACCCGGTTCCGCTTTCTGCGAGAACTGCGGCGCTCGTGTCAGCGGGCCTGGAAACAACCGTCCCAATCCGCAGAACCGACCCAACAACCGACGCCCCAACAACCGACGCAGGGGCTCCGGCGGTGCCAATCCGGCTGTCATCATTCTCGTCATCGTGCTGGCGCTGGCGCTCGTGGCAGGCATTGTCATTGGTATTATCACGCTCGTCAAAAAGGGCGGCAAAGGCGGCAAGGGAAAGAACGAGCGCGGAGAAGTGCTCCGCGTCGGGGAGGTCTATGATGCGGGAGACATCAACCTCTATATGGAAGATGCCGTGTTCTGGACAAAGGAGGAGACCTTCCTCTCACCGGGCTTCAAGTACGCCCTGATCTGGATCCACATGGAGAACACCTCCGATCAGCCCGTCGAGGCACTGCCTGCGGAATGCTTCTACATGTACTACCCGGATGAGCTCCCGCAGTGGATGAAGGAATGGCAGACGGTCTACAGCAAGGACATCCTGAAAAAGACCTTCGGTGCCGACAACCGCGCCAATCTGACCGGCGATCCCGTGGAGCCGGCTGCCACGCTCGAGGAGGACTATTACGACGACCCGATCACCATTGCACCGAATGAGACGGCATCGGTCTACCTGCTGTATCAGGTACCGGAGGACACGGATCATGTGTCTGTGCTCTATTTTGAGAACAAGGAGCGCTCGCTGAAGGGCATGGAGCCGAATGCGGTCTTTGAGCTCGATGTGGTGGAAGTCCGCGAAGAGCAGCCCGATGACAAGGTCTGGACGTATGACGACCCTGTCGCTGAGGCACAGAGGCAATCGACCTACAAGCGCCCGGACAGAGGCGATATTTCCTCGACAGATGCCAGGTACAACGATGAGTACGACCTGCGCGATTTTGCCGAGCGCAACGGCAAATACATCCTCCAGCCGGAGGCGCTCAACGGCGGCTGGCTCGTGCTGATCCACTATACCGATCTGTACAAGGATCGCTATCTCAACGGCGACCTCCAGATCGACCCGGCGACCGGCGAAGCCACGCTGACGCTCGACTGGTATCAGCTCTATGACGAGGAAGAAAAGACCTACCGCGACGAAACGGGCATCCAGAATACGGTATTCCGGGGCTTCTGGAACTCTGCCGGGACGCTGAGCGTTTCAGACGGCGAGGACACCATCCGGATCCTGCTGTTCACCCGCAACAACACCAACGGGCGGCAGGAAGGCAACGGCTACTATGAACCGCAGGGCGGAACAGACGGACTGCCGTGGATGATCACAATGCTCAGACCTGACCGGACGGCGACCGCTTCATGAGCGAGGAAGTCCTTGCGGAGCTGGACAGCCAGACCTGCTACAGCGACCTTGACCCGCTCCACCGCAATACCGAGCCGCTCGGCATGGAGACCACCGAGGAGACCTCCGAGGAAACCACCGAGACGACCGAAGAAACGACCGAACCGCCCACCGAGGAGACGACAGCTCCCGCTGAAACATCCGCGACCGACCCGCAGCAGAGCTCCGGCAACGGCGACGGCGGCGGCATGAACGATGCAGGCTTCCCGGCCATCTCGACCTTTGAACATCCGGACATCAGCGAGCTGATGTGGGTGGCCAATGCAGCCGATGCAGGTGCGCCTCCCGGGGCGACGTACATTGACTTCAGCGATGCCTGCAAGGGCGCATGGAAGTGCCGGCTGTACTACGACGAATCGACCACACAGCTCTGCACCGTCATCATTGACGGCTCGGACGAGATCCGTGTGAACATCGCCTGGTATCTCCTCTGGTACAACGGCGAGGAGCCCATCAACGAGGAAAACAATGACAATTTCACATTCTCCGGCTATCAGTGGGGCAACGGCATCCACACCGAGGGCAACGACATCCACACCGAGGGCAAAAGCACCTTTGAGATCGACTATTTCTATCAGATCGGCGAATACCAATATGCAGTAGGCAAATTCACGGCACCGTCCGGTGAGACAGCCACCGTCGGCATGATCCGTCCGTAGGAAGGAGGCGCAGCCTATGAAATGCAGCCGATGCGGCAGGAACATCCCCAACACAGCCAAATTCTGCCGCTACTGCGGTGCAAGGGCAGCTGCGCCCCAGCGCTCCCCTGCTCCCGCCGGGAGACCGCAGCAGCGCGGCAGACGGCAGCAAAGCGGTGCGAACGGCTTTCTCATTCTGCGCGTCATCCTCATCGTGATCTGCGTGGGGCTTGTGGGTGTGGGCATCTGGAAGATCCCGGGCAATGTCAAGACGATCATCGCGTCGCATGCCCGACCGGTCAGTGAACCGGAACCGTCCTCCGGCAGCAAATCGCATAAGGAGACACATCCGGCATCGACCCTCTCCCCGGAGGAGCTGGCGGCGATCCATGAGGAGATCGCCCGGATCGACGAGGAACAGGCCGCAGGCGTGACAGAGGATCCGGCAATTGCCGAGGAGCAAAGCAAGCGGGATCTGTACCATGATATGGCGAAAAGTTGGTTCCAGGCGGATCCGACTGAGCCGGAGGAGGCGAGAGAACCATGACGAAACACAGCTTTCCTGTGGTACTCCTCTGCCTGACGCTGGTGCTGGCGCTGCTTGTCACCGGTCTTGGCACGCCGGGCTTTCTCGTGCCGCTGCTCTCCGGCAAGCAAACAAACACAACGGAGACGCTCGAGTTTGACCCGATGGCCGAGGGGCACAGCAAGCCCTTCCGCATCGAGCCGGTGCCCGGTGTGACCATCTCGGCGGAGGAAAATGCCCTCGACAAGGACAGAACCTTCACGATGGAGCCGCTTTCGACCGAAAAGTTCGAGAGCTATCAGGATACCCTCGATGAGATCGACCCGCTCACGTTTGTCCACGATGCATGGCACCTCGATGCGGGGCTCTCCGATGAAGATCTGCTGCCCGGTACGTTCCAGATGCAGTTTGATCTGGACGCACTCGGCGTATCCCCGGAGAATTACGAAAACTATGTCGTCTACCGTGTGGATGACAGCGGCCTGTGGTATGAGTATGCCAGCGGTCTGGACGGCTCAGTCCTGACCATCGACAGCAACCAGAACTGCGACATCGTCGGGTGCCTGATCGCGTTTGCCATCTTATTCCCCATAGGCGTGGATATTGCACTCAAAAACAGAGCAAACGGCTATTTCAAATGGAATACCCGCACTGTGGATGTCAAGGTCGATGACAAGGTGCGCTACAAGCTGGAGCTCGACTATGACATGGTGCTGAAAATGCTCGGCATGGCAGACGAGGGCGTCGCCAAGGATCTGGCTGTCAGGGCGCGGACATGGTATAACAACGAGATCCGCCGCCGATACGGCAAAAGCTCTATAAATGAGCTGACAGACAAGCAGAAACGGGAGATCAACGGTCTGTATCAGGAGCTTCGGAAAGAACTGGAGGACAAGGATCCGACCTACCAGCGCATCCAGCGGGAAATGCAGCAGAACACCCAGGCGATCGAGCGGCACTTCATCGACAATCTCCAGCCGATCGAGAAGATGTGTGAGCTGCTCCAGCTCGTGTATCCCTTCCTGAAAGATGAGCTGATGGTGCGCGTGCCGACCTATGTCGTGCGGATCGAGCTGACCTCTCCAAAGGAGCAGGGTGCCGAGGGCATCACGATCTCTCCGACCTTCGGGCATCCCTATGTCGTTATCCCCATTTACAAACTCGGCAGCGCGGAAGACAATGACCACATGCTGCTGATACTGACGCACGAGCTCTTCCATGTCAGCCAGCGTGTGTATGTGTTCAAGACCCGTGCCAATGACAAATTTGACGAAATGGTGGCGCAGTCAGTCGAGTTCGATGCCTTCAAGTATTACGATCGCAAGGGCGTTCTCAACACCACAGAGGAAGACCATTTCCTTTCGGCGCGGGATGTGAACGACTATGCGCTCGAGCTGAATGCCTACAAAACGAAGTACCCCGAGGGAACGTACAAGCCGGAAAGCAGCACCCATTGCTGTTATCCGTTCGGGTACTTTATCCACTACCTGATGGAGGAGAAAAGCGTCAGCTATTCTACGCTCCTGACCCGCTACAAGTCACTGTTCGGCCACCGTGAGGTCACCACGATCGTCAAGTATGTGTTCAGCGTAGATGACGAGCAGCTGACGACGCTGTATCAGGATTTCGCGCTGAAATACCAGGCACAGTTGCTCGACAAGATCTCAAAGGCAGACAGTGAGCAGTTTGCGCCCTATTCGCCGAAGAACATTCTCAGCCCGGAGCGCGTTCTGGTCAGGGAGTACAAGCATGACTATACGATCCGCATCCGGCGGCTGAGCGTCTGCCCGCGTTCGGGGAATGACAAGAAGTATGCCATTGTGCTTGTGAAGGATGACGGCTTCGATGACGTCTGCGGAGACATTGCCTTCACGCCCCTTGACATGAAGGAATTTGACGACTACAAACTGCTCGACAGCGGCACGATCCGGGGCTTGTTCATCACGGAACACGAGATGAAGAATGCCGGCAAGGTCGGCACGATCGAGGGATTAAAGCCGGATGTATACCTCATGGAGGCAGACGGCGGTTCCTCCGGAAACGGCTGGTTCTCGAGCAGCCAGAGCGGCTTCTCGCTCTATGCGCTCTACGCGCCGGAAGAGCCTGAATGGGAGATCGAGGGCACGGAGCTGAAAGTGGATCTGTCCAAGCTTGACCGGTACGGCGACAAAGTGCGGATGGGCGTGGTGGACAGCTATGTCATCACGCTGCGCATCGGGGAGACACAGGTCTTCCGCGAGCAGATCCGGTTTGCGGACATCGAAAAGGATCCGAAGGAGCCGTGGAAGCTGGACATCAGCACGCTGAAGCTCAATGGTCAGAAGCTCACGGACGAGCAGCGCGAAGCACTTGTCATGGACGTGCAAGAGTGCGTGACCGACACCTATCAGAATGATCCTTGTCTCGGGCCGTGCGAACCGATCCCGCTTTCGGGCAGTTATGACATCTTCGGCAAATGGGATGTGACGTTCACGATGAACAGCCTCGACCACAACTACCTCGAAGGCATCATCAGTGCGATGCCGCCGGGCATGCGGGAGGCCTATGAGGAGGCGCTCCAGGCCGGCAGCGGCCAGACCACCAAGGCGGTCATGACGGTGACAAAGCTTGCAGACGAGAGCATCGAGGCGGTGATCGACTACGAGGACAGCGAGGCGCCGGATGCCTACTATGCGGTGGCATTCGACCCGAAGGCGAAGCTCATGACGCTCACGCCCAAGCAGCAGACGCTGACCGACCCGATGGAGCTGCATATCAGCGGCACCGGCTCGGATCTGACCTTCACCTGCAAGATGAAGTACCAGAGCAGCATTGTGGATTATGATGCGGATATGGCGGGTACGAAGATCAAGGAAGAGGTCAAACCTACGGAATAAAATGATCCCCCTGACATGCGGATGTCAGGGGGATGTTTTCTATGCAGGATCGGCTCAGATCAGCTGCGGATCCACAGCGATCTCGTAGATCTTCGTGATGTCCTCCGCCGAGAGCTTGACAAAGCCGCCGGTTCTGCCGTCGCCGATGCCGAACTTCTCCACGAGCGCGGGGATGTCCTCCGGCTTGGCGCCGAGCTCCGCAAAGGTCAGCGGCATGCCGATGCTGCGCAGGAACTGCCGGAAGCGGACGATGCCCTCCTTCGCGGTGTTCTCCGGGTTCTCGATGTCCATCTGGCAGCCCCAGATGCGCACGGCTGCCTGGGCAAACCGCAGCACGTTGTGCGGATACACATGCTCCATCCATGCCGGCATGATGACCGCAAGGCCGGCACCGTGTGCGCAGTCATACAGAGCGGACAGCTCGTGCTCGATGCCGTGGCTGTTCCAGTCCTGCTCTCTGCCGACGCCCACGATGTTCGTGTGTGCGACCGTGCCTGCCCACATGATGTTGGCACGGGCGTCATAATTGGCAGGATCGGCGATGACGCGGGGCGTTTCCTTCACCATCGTCAGCAGGACGGCTTCGCAGAGCCTGTCCGTGATCTCGACCTCGGTCGTGTTGGTGAAATAGCGCTCGAACACATGCGCCATGATGTCCGTGGCACCGCAGGCCGTCTGGTACGGCGGGAGCGTACAGGTCAGCTCCGGGTTCATGATGGAAAAGCGCGGACGGATCAGGTCGGAGCCTGCACCGCGCTTGAGACCGCCGTCCTCCTTGGTGATGACGGAATCGCCGGAGCCCTCGCTGCCGGCTGCGGCAATGGTGAGCACAGTCGCTACCGAGAGCGCAGCCTTCGGCCTGTTGGCGCCGCTGTAAAAATCCCAGAAATCTCCGTCATAGGGCACGCCCATCGCGATCGCCTTGGAGGAGTCGATGACAGAGCCGCCGCCGACTGCCAAAATGAAGTCGATGCCCTTCTCACGGCAGAGTTTGATGCCCTCATACACGAGCGTATCACGCGGGTTCGGCTGTACGCCGCCCAGCTCCGTGAAAGCGATGCCCTCGGCGGTGAGGGACTCCTTTACACGGCCGAGCAGGCCGCTCCGGATGGCGGAGCCGCCGCCGTAATGCAGCAGGACATTCGTGCCGCCGTGCTTCTTCACATAGTGACCGGCAAGCTTCTCGCTTTCCTTGCCGAAGACGAATTCTGTGGGGCTGTAGAACTGGAAATTATTCATGAGAAAGCTCCTCCTTCAATGTCTGATAGGCAGAAATGACGCGGTCGCACCAGCTGTCGAAATCCGGGTCGTCCTTCTGGTATTCCGGATGGGAAAGGATGTAATTGACCGTGTTCCGGATACCGGTATCGGCGCGGACGGTCGCGGTGAAATCCGGCACGGCGCGCTTGATCTTGGTGTTATCGAAGAGCACGGTATTAGCCTTGTCGCCGATCAGGCTGCCTTCGAGGTCGTAGTCGCTGACGGCTGCCAGAAAATCGGACGGGATATGCACGGCATTGAGCTCCACGCCGAGCGTATCGGCGATGATCTCATAGATCTGATCCCAGGTCATGCTCTCATCCGAAGTGATGTGGTACGCCTGTCCGATGGCATGGAGATTGCCCGCCAGACCGCAGTAGGCCTTGGCAAAATCGCTGTTGTGGGTGATCGTCCAGAGCGTCTTGCCGTCGCCGTGGATGATGACGGGCTTGCCCTCCATCATGCGCTTGACGACCTGCCAGCTGCCGCCGTTGCCGTGGACGCCGAGCGGTACGGAGCGCTCGTCATAGGTATGGCTCGGACGGACGATCGTGACGGGGAAACCGTTCTTGCGGTACTGGTCGATGAGGTATTCCTCACAGGCGATCTTGTCGCGGGAATACTGCCAGTAGGGGTTCGCAAGGGGCGTGCTTTCGGTGATGACCGGGTCGGACAGCGGCTTCTGGTACGCCGATGCCGAGCTGATGTAGATGTACTGCCGGGTCTTGCCCGTGAACAGCCGGACATCCCGCTCCACCTGTGCCGGCACAAAGCCGATGAATTCGCCCACAACGTCAAAGCTCATCCCCTCGAGGAGCTTGCTGGTGGCAGCCTCATCGCTGATGTCTCCGTGGAGCACCTTTCCGCTGTCCGGGAGCTCTGCCGAGCGTGTGCCGCGGTTGAGCAAAAACACCTCATGCCC
>JAGADP010000124.1 GCA_017828885.1 Oscillospiraceae bacterium
GAAGACTGCATTAGAGCATCCGAATGGATGCGACGGCTTAAATAGCATAGCTTTGCGGCTCTGCTTGCAAGCCGCATTGCGGGCGCCGAAGAAGTGCAGTATCAAGCTGCGAAGCAGGACGCCCGTGGGGGCTCCCCACCAAAACACCAGAAAACTGCATTAGAGCATCCGAATGGATGCGACGGCATAAACAGCATAGCTTTGCGGCTCTGCTTGCAAGCCGCATTGCGGGCGCCGAAGAAGTGCAGTATCAAGCTGCGAAGCAGGACGCCCGTGGGAGCTCCCCACTATAGTATAGCACAAATCGACAAAGGATTGCAAGCGGATTCTGAAAATTATGTGAAAAAACAGAATTTTTATGCAAAAGCTATGGACTTCTTCTGAAATATGTAGTATAATAGACAAGGATGCCCTCTGGACGGCAGAGCGGCACAGAACACGATTCTTTACGGAGGTTAGGACTATGTCACTTTTCAAGAAGGCGACCGCCTTTCTGACAGCACTCGGCATTACCGCAACAATGGCCGGATGCGGCTATAATACGAGAGATGCGCTCGAGGTCAACGGCTACAGCGTACCGGCGGGCGTTTACATCTACTTTGCCAATACTGCCTATAACCAGGCACTCTCCCAGCTGAAAGAGGAGAACGAGGATCTGGATACCGAGGATACCAAGGCCATTCAGGGTATGACCCTCGAGGACAAGGATGTTCGCACCTGGATCGAGGACAAGGCCACTGAGATGTGCGTGGACTTCGCGGCCACTGAGCTGAAATTCGATGAGCTGGGTCTTGAGCTGAGCGATGAGGACAAGCTCAACCTCGACAGCATGATGGAATACTACTGGGGCAACAACCAGGAGGTCATGGAGAAGAACGGCATCGGCGAGGCTTCTTTCAAGAAGATCATTACTTCGAGCTACAAGAGCGATGCGATCTTTGAGTATTACTACGGCATCGGCGGTGAGCTCGGCGTGACCGAGCAGGATCTCTACGATTACTATGTAGAGAACAACATGCGCGTACAGTACACCCGCTTCAAGCTGACCGATTCCGAGGGCAACCTGATGAAGTCCGAGGACAAGGCCGCCATGAAGAAGCGCGTCGAGGACTACAAGAAGCGCATCGAGGATGCCTATGCTGCAGGCGGCGCAGATGCTGCTGAGGCGGAGATGGACGCTGTTACCAGTGAATACAACGAGTACCTCGATTCCCTGACTGCGGCAGGGACCGATGAGGCTGCTACCGAGGAAGAGACCACCGAGGCTGCCGAGGACGAGACTGTTGAGGTAGAGACCGGCGAGACTGCTGCTGAAGTAGCGGAGGGCGAGACCACGGAGGCTTCCGAGGAGGAGACCACCGAGGCCGCTGCTGAGGAGACGACTGAGGCTGTCGAGGAGACCACCGAGGCTGCTGAGGAAGCTACTACTGAGGCCGTTGCCGAAGAGACCACAGAAGCTTCTGAGGAAGAGACCACCGAGGGTGATGGCGAAGAGACCACGGAGGCTCCCACCGAGGACGAGGAGATCGAAGAGGAATCCGACCCGTATGCCAGCGAGCAGATCATCAGCGTGATCCACAAGGAGGATTACGATGATGAGAACGACATCTACTACAACCCGAGCGAAAAAACCTACAACATGCTCCTGGGTATTGATGCGACTGACTACGGCAAGCCCTTCTTTGTAGAAGAGGATGAGGACTACTACCTCGTGATCCGCTATGACATCACCGAGCGCATGACCGAGGATGACCTCTGGACGGAGAGCACGATGTCAAGCACCAACTACTCTATGCACACCAAGGATTTCGAGGATCTGCTCGATACCTGGACGGATACCATGGAAGTCAAGCGCAACGTAGCCGCTTACAAGCGCTATGATCCCTTCAAGTTTGACTTCACCTGATGACTCAAACAGAACATCCCCCGGAAGCGGTTCCGGGGGATGTTTTTATCAATATGCTATTTCAGCGGCGGGGCTTCTTCCGTACCGAGAAGCCGAAATCTCCGCATTTGCGTCCGAGTGCGAAGTATTCGCCGTGTGCATAGGCCAGTAGCCCTGCCTGTTGAAGGTTGAGCTTGCCCTTGCTGTCCACAAGGCGCTCCTCCACCTGCACGGCGGTGATCTCCGCCAAGAACATCGTGTGCGACCCGAGCGGGCGCATCTCCGTGACCTTGCATTCAAGGCTCACGGGGCATTCCGCGATCAGCGGCGCTGCGACTGTCTCCGCCGGGACGGGCGTCAGGCGGCATTTTGCCAGCTTGTCGAGCTTCGCGCCCGTGCGCATCCCGCAGAAGTCCACCGCCTTTGCCATTGACGAGGTCGGCAGATTGATGACGAACTCTCTGCTCTGCTCGATGATGCCGTAGGAATGGCGCGCCGGCCGCACGGAGATGTAGGTCATCGCCGGATGTGTACAGACGATGCCCGTCCAGCCAATGGTCAGGACATTGGGATGCTCCATCGTCCCGCAGGTCACCAGCGCCGGCGGTACAGGGGCCAGCAGCGCGCCGGCCTTCCATGTCAGCTTTGCCATATCAATAGTGATCGCCGGGGGCGGTGTGCAGGCGGTTGAGCTCTTCGAGCGTGGTGTAACGCTCGCACTCATGGCGGTTCGGTCTGCCCATGAGCTTGTGCAGAGACTCGCGGACATCGCCCTGCTCATAGAGAATGTGATTGAGCTCCTCTGTGATGGGCATGCTCACGCCGAGCTTCCTGGACAGTGCCGCAGCGACCTGACAGCAGAAATAGCCCTCAACCGTGCCGACCTGGCGGACGGCTTCCTCCGGGGAAACGCCCTGCCCGATGAGCATGCCGGCGCGGCGGTTACGGCTGTGGACGCTCGTGCAGGTCACGATCAGGTCGCCGATGCCGGTCAGACCGCCGAACGTATCGACCTCCGCACCCATCGCCAGACCAAGCTTGGTGATCTCGTGGATGCCGCGGGTCATGAGCGCCGCCTTGGTGTTGTCGCCGTAGCCCAGACCGTCGCTGACGCCGCAGGCCAGAGCGATGATGTTCTTCATCGCGCCGCCCAGCTCACAGCCGATCACATCGGTGTTGACGTACAGGCGGAAGGTCGAGGTCGTGAAAATATCCTGGATATACTCGGCATACTGCACATCCTTGCAGGCAACCGCCACGGTCGTGGGGATGCCGAGGGAAAGCTCCTCCGCGTGGGAAGGGCCGGTCAGCGCCACAACGGGGTTGTTCGGGCACTCCTCCTCGACGACCTCGCTCATGCGCTTGAATGTGCCCGCCTCGATGCCCTTGGAGGTGTCCACGAGGACGGTCTTTTTGTTCAGGTAGGGCGAGATCTGCTTTGCCACACTGCGGACAAAGGAGGACGGGATGCCGATGATCGCCACGTCGGTATCATCGAGGCAGTGCAGATCGTCCGTGAGCGTGATCTGCTCCGAGATCTTCACGCCCGGGAGCTTGGAGGATTCGTGCTTCGTGCGCAGCTCCTCGAGTTCGGGCGCAAATGCTGACCAGACGGTCACACTATGCCCCGCATCCACGCATGTATTTGCCAGTGCCAGACCAAATGCGCCCGCACCGATGACTGTGATCTTTGCCATAGAAAACATCTCCTTCTCCGCCCCGCAAGTCCGGGGACTTTTTGCATTCATATAGTTAGTACCTATTACATGGAAAATGTTACAAGATGGATCCTGCATTTTTCCGACAAAGATCCCATGCTCCGAAGAACAGGGGATCTATTGGAGTTTCTCGGAAGCTGGAGAAGTGCCGGATCGCGCAGGATTTGTGTTCTGTGCGAAGTGGCTTGACCGCAGCGATACTTGCTGTATTGCAAGGTCGAGACGCAAAGCACAGGGCAAAAGGAACAAGCAAGACGGTGCTTTGGAAGGTTCCGGGAAAGTCAGTTATTCGTCCGCAAACTCACTAACGAGCGCAGAAACCGTCTGCTTTGCGTCGCCGTAGAGCATGACAGTATTGTCGTTGGTGAAGAGCGGATTCTCAACGCCGGAGAAGCCTGCGCCCTTACCGCGCTTGAGCACGAATACGGTACGCGCCTCGAACGCATTGATGATCGGCATGCCGTA
>JAGADP010000125.1 GCA_017828885.1 Oscillospiraceae bacterium
CCTATCATCTATTATATCACATTCTGATGTAATATTCAAGTGGCAAGACTTCACTTCTTCTGCAAAACAGAAATAGCAGCATAATGCTTCACATCAAATGCCTCCGGTGCGATCCGGTCGAGCAGGGCTCTGTGCTCCTGCTCCCAGGCGGCGATCTGTTCCGCTGACAGCGATGCGCCCACGCCACGGCATGCCTTCATGCGCCCGTTCCAGCTCTCTTTCGTGAAGCGCACCGGGAGGTCGTATTCCTCATGCTCGAGCCGGTCGAAATACTGATCCGTGACCTCCGGGATCCAGATGGGATGGCGGGTCTCCCCTGCCCCCGACCAGTCCGGATTGTACCGCAGGACGAGCGCTTCGCTCTCACCGGCGATCTCGTCCTCATACGGCAGCCATGCCATGTACAGGATCACGAGCTTTCCGCCCGGTCGGAGCATCCGGGCAAGCTCCGGCACGACCTTCGCATGGTCGAAGTACCAGAAGCACTGACAGGCCGTGATGATGTCGAAGCTCTCGTCCGGGAAATCGAGCTCCTCCGCGCTTGCCGTCAGGAAGGTGATCTGCATCCCCGCCTCGGCGGCAAGACGCTTGGCCTGTAGGATCTGGTTCTCCGCAATGTCGGTGCCCGTCCACTCAGCGCCGAAACGGTACATGTTCCGCGGCAGTACGCCCGTGCCTGTGCCGAGGTCAAGGACGTCCTGACCGGCGGTGCAGAGCCCCCTGTCCACGATCTTCTGATAAAATACCGGCGGGTAGATGTCCCGGAACCGGGCATAATCCTCCGAGGTGCGTCCCCAGTCGAAGGGGTTGCCGTTGTCGATCCTCTCATCTGTGATGTTCATGCGCTCACACTCCTTTGCTGGTTTTTGTCTATTTTGATGATACCACATCTGACAGGAAATGTCAATCTTGTCATGTATGAAGGCGGATTTTTCAAAAAAAAGATTGACGGCAAGCCCTTTCTGTGCTATAATATAAAGAGTATTTTCTGAAAGAGAACAGGAGGCAGGACAAAGTGTTCCGTATCGTATCCAAATCCGTACTGAATCCGAGTGTTGTCCGCATGGAGATCAAAGCGCCGTTTACTGCGGCAAAAGCACTGCCGGGTCAGTTTGTGATTTACCGTATTGACGAACAGGGTGAGCGTGTACCGCTGACCATTGCTGACTATGACCGTGAGAAGGGCACCATTACGCTGATCTTCCAGATCGTTGGTGTTTCCACCATCCGACTGAGCAAGCTCGAGGTGGGAGACCGTCTCCTGGATCTGGCAGGGCCGCTCGGTATGCCGACCAAGATCCCGGAGGGCGCCAAGCGCGTCTGCGTCATCGGCGGCGGCGTGGGCTGTGCCATTGCCTATCCGCAGGCAAAGAAGCTGTTTCACGATGGCCTTGAGGTCGATGTCATCGCAGGCTTCCGCAACAAGGATATTGTGATCCTCGAGGACGAGTTCCGCGCCAACAGCAGCAACCTGTTCATCTGCACCGATGACGGCAGCTACGGCCGGAAGGGCTTTGTCACCGATATGCTCAAGGAGCGCATCGAAAGCGGCGTGCAGTATGACTGTGTCATCGCCATCGGCCCGATCCCGATGATGAAGTTCGTCAGCAAGCTCACCAAGGAGTACGGCATCAAGACGATCGTTTCCCTCAATCCCGTTATGGTGGACGGCACCGGCATGTGCGGCGGCTGCCGCGTGACGGTCGGCGGCAAGATCCGCTATGCCTGTGTAGAGGGGCCGGATTTTGACGGCCATGAGGTGGATTTTGACGAGCTGATGTACCGGAACGGCGTGTTCCGTGAGCGTGAAGCCGACTGCCGGATGATCGCACAGGCTGATAGCAAGGAGGGTAAGTGAGATGCCGAATATGTCATTGACCAAGACCCCCATGCCGGAGCAGGATCCCAAGGTCCGTGCACGGAATTTCGAGGAAGTCACCCTCGGCTATACGCCGGAGATGGCAATGGAGGAAGCAAGCCGCTGCCTCAACTGCAAGAATATGCCCTGCGTGTCCGGCTGCCCGGTGGGCGTGCCGATCCCGCAGTTCATCAAGAAGCTCACCGAGGGCGATACCGAGGGTGCCTATGAGGTCATCACCTCCGCAAACGGTCTTCCGGCAGTCTGCGGTCGTGTATGTCCGCAGGAGCGCCAGTGCGAGAGCAAGTGCGTGCGCGGCATCAAGGGCGAGCCGGTCGGCATCGGCAGACTGGAGCGTTTTACCGCAGATACCCACCGCAAGTCCGGCAAGACCATTGCCGCCAAGCCCGCACCGAACGGCCACAAGGTCGCAGTCATCGGCGGCGGCCCGTCCGGTCTGACCTGTGCAGGCGACCTGGCACGGCTCGGCTACGAGGTCACGGTCTTTGAGGCACTTCACGCAGCGGGCGGCGTACTGATGTACGGCATCCCGGAATTCCGTCTCCCCAAGCAGATCGTGCAGCAGGAGATCGAGAACCTGAAGGCGCTCGGCGTGAACATCATGACGAACATGGTCATCGGCAAGATCCTGAGCATCGACGAGCTGATGGAGCAGGGCTATGAGGCGGTCTTTGTCGGCTCCGGCGCCGGTCTTCCGCGGTTCATGGGCATCGAGGGCGAATCGCTCGTCGGTGTCTGCTCGGCGAACGAGTACCTGACCCGCATCAACCTGATGAAGGGCTACCGCGAGGGCTATGATACGCCTGTTCTGCAATCGAAGGCTGTTGCCGTTATCGGCGGCGGCAATGTGGCGATGGACGCTGCCCGGAGTGCGCTGCGCATGGGTGCAGAGCATGTCTACATCATCTACCGCCGCGGCATGGACGAGATGCCCGCCCGCAAGGAGGAGATCCACCATGCGATGGAGGAGGGCGTGGAGTTCCTGAACCTGAACAATCCCGTCAAGCTCCTCGGCGACGAAAACCGTCGCGTCCGTGCAGCGCTGCTCCAGAAAATGGAGCTCGGCGAACCGGACGAGAGCGGCAGACGCAGCCCCGTCCCGGTGGAGGGCTCGGAATACGAGCTCCCGGTGGATACCGTCATCATCGCCATCGGCACTTCCCCGAATCCGCTCATCCGCACCACGACCGAAGGCCTCGAGGCCAACAAGCGCGGCTGTCTGGTCGTCAATGAGGATATGCTCACGACCCGCGACGGCGTGTATGCCGGCGGCGATGCCGTGACAGGCGCCGCGACCGTCATCCTGGCCATGGGCGCCGGAAAAGCTGCTGCGAAGTCCATCGACGCAGCGTTGCAGCAGAAGTAAGCAAATAGAAATGCATTCGCTATTATGGAGGTAAGATTTATGAACAAGAAACTGATGAAAGTGATCGCTGCCCTGACAGGCTCTGTATCCGTACTGGGTGCAGGCTCTGTGCAGGCATTCGCCGCTGACGCCGCCACGACCGGCACGACCACCTCGGATGGCAGCATGACCATCATGAGCCTCGTCTCGACGATCGGTCTGCCGCTGCTGCTGCTCGTCTTCCTGTATCTCCTGATGATCCGTCCGCAGCAGAAGCAGGAGAAGCAGACCCGTGAGATGCAGAAGAATCTCCAGGTGGGCGACGAGGTCGTTACCATCGGCGGCATCGTGGGCATCGTGCTCCGTGTGGAGGAATCGACCGACACCGTCATCCTCGAGACCGGCAGCGACCGTCTCAAGATCCGCATGAAGCAGGACGCCATCAAGGAAAACGTCACCGCAATGGAGCAGGCTGCTGCTGAGAAGGCTGCCAAGGAGAAGGCAAAGCGCTCTAAAATGGCGATCGGCAAGCCGAAGGACGAATAATGCGCCAAAAAGCCGCATAGATTACCTCAGCGGAGGTGATACAGTGCGGCATCATCGGAAGAAATACAGTTGTTACAGAGATTTCGCGGCACTGTTGGGAGGATGTCTCCTGACAGTGCCGTTTTTGCTGCTCATGACAGGTCTGACGCTCTGGCTCGGACAGCTCCCGCAGATAGTGCTGCACGGCATGGCGGCGCTCGGCTGGGGACTGGCGGCCTTCTGGGCGGGATGGCACATCGGGCTGCACCGTCGGCATCACGGGCTTCTGCGCGGGATGCTCTGCGGGGCGTTTTACTGGATGCTCCGGCTCTGCGGCGGGGTGCTGCTCGGGGAGCCGGAACCGGCGCCGGGGCTGCTGCTCTGGCTGCTTCTGCTCGGGATGACCGGCGGCGTCATCGGCGTGAATATTCGATGCCCGCCGGAGCAGCGCTGACGGCTGCGTCACTTCTCCAGATACACGAAGATCAGCTCCGCATCGACGGCTCTGCGGTCAAACTCGTGATACCCCAGCTTCCGGTACAGCCGGAGATTGTCCGCGCTCCTCGTGCTGGTGAACAGCTCATACCGCTTCCCCGGAAAGCACGCTTCGATCGCCGCAAGCAGCATCGAGCCATAGCCCTTGCAGCGGTGCGCCGGGTGTACCATCAGCTTGCCGATACAGACCGTCCCGTTCTGCTCTCTGGCGCGCACCGAGCCGATGATGCTGCCGTTTTCGGTCAGCTTCAGGATGACCCCCTGCCGGAATTCCGTTTCGACCTCCGCAAGGGTCTGCTTCAGCGGCGGGATGTCCTGGGTGCCGAACAGCGCCGCCTCCGTCTGGTAGGCCAGATACTGGAGCCGCAGGATCTCCGGAAGATCCTGGAATTCTGCCTTCTCGATCATAGTTCCTCCTTATTGGAAAGCCCCTTTCCCGGAAACAGGAAAGGGGCAAAGATTATGCCTTTTTGCGTCCTGCAACGTAGACGATCAGAATGATCACGCTCACGATGCTGCCGAGCGCCATGATGTGCAAAATCACATCGCCGCTGTAGTCGAACACATAGGCTGTGATCATGGCATAGCCGTCATTGACCTCGATCTGCTGGGCTTTCATCTTGCCGAAGCTGTACTGTGTCCGCTCGTCCTGAAACGTCGGCTGGTCGAACGGCAACTCAGCCACGAGCGAATCCGCTGTCCTGTCGCTCTCACGCTCGCCGAGGGAGGCATCCCGCAGCTTGGTATACAGTGTGTTCTCGTCCGTCCCCTCCTGCCGGACAAAGCAGTTATCCGCCGTGATGCGCTCGCCCTCTGCGGTGCATTCCACATGCAGCAGCTCGCTGCCGTCCTGTGCAAGGACTGTCATCCCGAGCGGCTGGAGCAGCTGATCCTGGATCGTGTAGGCGTCGATGCGGATGTCCGCATTCGGGTTCGCATTCAGCACGCCCTTGAGCGTCTCGGCGCATTCCTGCCCGGACAGCGCACGCACATCCATCAGCGCAAAGGTCTTGACCAGACTTGAGGTCTCCGTATCGCCGTCCTCCCGGTAAACGGCGGCAAAAATGCCGGAGGAGAGGTCGCTCATGCCATCCTTGCTCAGGAAGATGACCGAGGTGTCAATGTCCATCTGTGCATAGAACAGATGCCCGAGCAGCCCCTCGTCATTCGTCAGGCGGTTGTCGCTCAGCAGCGAGCGGACAGTCAGCAGAGCACCAGTCTTGCGGCTGTCATTTGCAGTTTCCTCGTCCAGGGGCAGGTGCATTTTCTTGGAATAGCCTGTCAGGCTCGGCATGATGACATCCGCCGCCCTGAGCTTGCAGAGCGCTCCTCCGACCACATTCGTCAGCAGCACGACGATCACCATCGCCGCCAGCCAGATCCCAAGGTATTTGATCGTGCGCATAGTGTTACCTCCAAAATGTTACTGTCCTTCTGAAAAGGCTGGTACTATTATACAACGGAACAGTCCGGATGTCAAGGTTGCAAAGGCGAAGCCCTCCCGTCTGTCATGACTTTTCCTGCTGTCCATGCCCCCGTTTTTATCCATTTCCCGGCAGGCTGAAAATTCCACGAACCCCTGTCACCCGCATTTTGTGCATGTCTCTAATTGACATAACACGCGGAAAATGCTATAATATTCTTTATAGAACAAAATAGCGACGATGCTTCAAACCATGAAAAGAGGTCAGAAATATGCGGAAAGGAAGAATGAACAAGATCATAGCCGGTGTGATCGCCCTGCAATTTGTTGTGCAGGCAGCGTTCGTCGGTGCCGGCGTGACAGCCTTCGCTGATGAGACAGAGCCCACAGCGGCTATTACAGAAGTCCCGGATGTGCTGGCAGCAGATCCTGCGGAAGTGCAGGAGACCGCAGCACAGGAGACCACAGCGCAGGAAACAGAAACACAGGCAGCAGATACCCCGGCCGAGACACAGAACAGACCGAAAGCCGGTGCCTATGATGCCTTCAACGATACCATCACCATGTCCGGTGCGTTCCAGATGCCCGACACTCTCACAGCGGGTGATTCCGTCGAGATCACCGGCATTGTCACCTCGAGTATCTCCGGCCTGACATCCCTGACGGTAGGCATTTACGACAGCACAGGCAAATTTGTGAACGGCCCGACCTTCAACCCGAACACAGACCGCTATGATCTGTCTGATGTCAACGGCAAGGTCGATTTCAAGGCGCTGGAGCCGGGTGCCTACTACTTCGCTGTCATCGCCTCCAACTCCTCCAAGACGAATGTGACGCTCATGAGCAAGAAGTTCACCGTGGAGGCGGCTGCCGTAGAGCAGCCCGTGGAGATCACGGGCGCTGTGGCATTCCCGAGCGAGCTCGCAGCCGGTGAGTCCTACAACATCGCCGGTATGGTCACCTCCCACGCAGGCGAGATCCACGCCATCTCCGCAGCCGTGTATGATGCGTCCGACAGACGCGTGACAGGCGGCACGGTGATCCCCCGCTCCATGAACTATGACCTGAGCCGTCTGGACAATCTGGTGTCGTTCGAGACGCTGATCGCCGGAAAGTATACCTATCGTGTCGTTGTGACACTTGCGGGCGGCGCAGAATATACGGCGCTCGAGAACACCTTCACCGTGACCGGTGAGGCGGAACCGGATGCCGTCAACGATGCACTGACGATCACCGGCGGCACAGCCATCCCGGATACGATCGCACAGGGCACGGTCGTGCATGTGAAAGGCCTTGTCAGCTCCGCATCCTCGGACATCACCTATCTGACATGCGGTGTCTATGATACGGCAGGCCGCCTTGTGACCGGCAAGAGCCTTGTGCCGAGAACCAAGAGCTATGACCTGCAGCGGCTCGATGCGTCCGTGACCATCAGCAAGCTGCCGGAGGGCAAATATACCTACGTTGTCATCGCGACGAATGCGACCAACTCCTTCTACCCGCTCGTCACCAAGACCTTTACGGTGGAAGCCGCCGCATCTGCCGCCGAGACCGATACGCTCAAGGCGGACGGCGTGACCGCGATCCCAGAGGCCCTCAGAAAGGGCGATGCCGTCAGCATCCGCGGTACAGTCACCTCGGCACTCTCGGACATCACCTCCGTGACAGCCGGCGTCTATGACAGCAGCGGCAGCTTTGTGACCGGCAAGACCGCCGATCCCTATTCTACCCAGTTCGATCTGAGCAAGCTCGACAAGTACATTCTCTTCAACAAGCTCACGGACGGCGAGTTCATCTTCAAGGTGACCGCCACCAACGGCGCCAATGCCAATGCCGTGCTCGTGGAGCAGAAGTTCACCGTCGGCGCCGGCAGCAATACCGCGCCGGTGGATGCATCGACGGATAAGCTCGTTCTGTCCGGTGCCTTCGAGATGCCGGCCAGCATCCGTCCCGGCCAGTCCGTCAGCGTCGTGGGCGCCGTGACCTCCTATGAGTCCGATATGCGCGCACTGACCGTCGGCGTCTACAGCGCGACCGACAGCAAGTTCGTCACCGGCAAGACCATCAACCCCAAGTCCAAGTGGTATGACCTCAAGAATCTTGACCGGTACGTTGCCTTCGGCAGCCTCCCAGAGGGCGAGTATGTCTTTGCCATCATCGCCTCCAATGCTTCCCAGACCAATACCTCGCTCATGGTCAAGCGGTTCAAGGTCACCGCAGATGCGCCTGTCCTGACCGATACCATCAGCTATCTCAGCGGCACGAACATCCCGGGCAATTTCTCCCAGGGACAGGACATCGAGCTGACCGGCACGATCACCTCTGCCGTTTCCGACCTCACCGAGGTCAAGGTCGGCATCTACAATGCCGCTATGGAGCCGGTAAAGACCGGCACAGCGACCCCGAATGCCAAGAGCTATGACATCAAGGAGCTCTCCGGCTCGGTATCCTTCGACCAGCTCACGGACGGCGTGTACTTCTACAAGGTCAGCGCCACCAACGGCTCCGTGACAACGCTCCTTGCCAACCAGCAGTTCACGGTCGGCGCTTCGGATGAGCCCTCCTACGGCAGTGATGCACTGACGATCACCGGACAGGGCACGCTCCCCTCCACGCTGAACCTCGGCCAGGCACTGAGCATCACCGGCACGGTGACCTCCGCCAGCTCCAACATGACGGCGCTGACCGTCGGCGTCTACAACGAAGCCGGCAGCTTCGTGACCGGCATCACCATCAACCCGAAGGCCAAGAGCTTCGACCTGAAGCGCCTTGACGATACGGTCGAGTTCAACAAGCTCCCGGCCGGGACATATACCTACGCCGTCATCGCTTCCAATGCGTCCAACACCAACTTCACGCTCCTGAGCAAGAAGATCACCATCGTGGACGAGAAGCAGACCGGCGACGACAAGCTGACGATCACCGGCGCAACGGCGGTACCGTCCAACATCGCAGTCGGCCAGGCGGTCGATATTTACGGCGTCGTGACCTCGGAGACCTCTGAGATGACCTCCCTGACCGTCGGTGTCTATGACAGAGCGGGCACCTTCCGCACGGGCATCACGATCAACCCGCACAGCAGCACCTATGACCTGCACAATCTGGACGAAAAGGTCGAGTTCGACAAGCTCCCTGCCGGAAGCTATGTCTTCGCGGTCATTGCGACCAACGGCACGCAGAAGAACTACGCGCTCGTCAACAAGTCCTTCACGGTCGGCGGCGAGTCCTCCGAAACACCGAGCAGCAAGGACGACTCTCTCTCGATCAGCGGTCAGAACAGCGTTCCCTCCACCATCACGGCGGGCAAGGCGCTGAGCATTTACGGCACGGTATCTTCAGCAGAGTCCTACATGACCTCGCTGACCTGCGGCGTGTATGACGAAAACGGCAAATTCGTGACCGGCAAGACCATCAACCCGAATGCCAAGAGCTATGACCTCAAGAAGCTGGATCCCTATGTAGCGTTCAATTCGCTCCAGCCCGGAAAGTACACCTACGCAGTCATCGCCTCCAATGCGGCGCACACCAACAAGACACTCGTGAGAAAGACGTTCACGGTGACCTCCTCCGAGTCCGGTGTGGTCTACGGTGACGGCATCACGATCTACGGCAATTCCGCCATCCCGTCCTCTGTCGCCAAGGGCAACGGCGTAAAGGTCAGCGGCACGATCACCTCCGGCATTTCCGACCTGCGCTATGTGAGCGTCTACATCATCGACGCCTCCGGCAAGCAGGTGACCGGCGCATCGGCAGCACCGCACGCCAAGAGCTACAACATCGGGCTGCTCGACAGCTCTGTATGCTTTGACAAGCTCTCCACTGGCACGTATTACTACCGCGTGACCGCCTCCAACAGCAGCAACGCCAGCTACACGCTCATCAACCAGAGTTTTGTGGTGGTGTGAATCATGTAAAGAGTCGCCCCCTTCCGGAACTGTTCCGGGAGGGGGCGTTTTTTTAATAGGTAACGCTCAGTAGTTTTTGATTGACACGAAGTGTCACAGATTATTGTGATAAGATCTGGTTGACTTGCTCTTTCTTTTCCTCATAGGAAAGCGAAGTATTTTGAATCACCGCTGCGATTTCATTCCTTTTCTGAGCTATATCCTGCGTGTATTCTTTCATCTGGTTTTCAATTATAGTTTTTTCGGCATTGATTTTTTTGTTGCGATTTAGTAGGAAAATAAAACCATAAACGGCTCCAACAGAAACAGCCAATACTACCAACAAGCGTATTATTTCCGGGATATGTGAAATGTGTTTTCCAAGATCTGATATAAATTGAACTGAAAACAATATAAATAACGGCAGAAGAATAAATGCAATACCGGCAGCTAACAGTACCATTAGTACTGTATTCCCAATAATATCACTGTTTAGTCTCCCGCACTTGTTTTTGTTTTCTGCCACAAATTGATTGTATCCTTGTATTATTGGACGTTCTTCAAAAAACGTTTCATTTCGAGAGGCACCACTAAAAAACACCGTGTATTCTTTTTCGTTATATCTGTATGTAAGCCGATAAACAGGGAGCAAGATCACTTCTGTTGTGTGTGTTTCATGAAGATCATCAACTGAAAAGCCGGTAAATCTTGTTCCTTGTACTTGCCCCTTGCATTGCTGGCTGACAGCTTTTTTGAGATCATCATAGGCAGTATTGAAGACGCTCGTTTCATCTTCACACGGCTCCTCAATCCTGTAGTTTTCGACTGAATCGGGATCAAACGGAAGTGACGTAGATACTCCAAAAGC
>JAGADP010000126.1 GCA_017828885.1 Oscillospiraceae bacterium
CGTTCGCTGCGCTCCGGGCGCTCTGGGGGGACGGGGCTGCGCCCTGCGACCCCTTTTTGAAGGGGGCTGTGCCCCCTTGACCTGCCCTTATAGAAATCTCTTCACCCAAACGCTACACCCCCGCCCCCATCTGTAGCATAAACAACAGATCATTGTCAGATTGGCAATTGACACCACCCCTTCAAAATGCTATAATAAAAATACAGAAATAAACCGCCCGAACTGTTCAAAACATGAAAGGAATGATCAATATGATAAACAGAAAGATGCTCGCAGTCCTTGCCGCCCTCACCATGATGTTCGCACCCCTGTCCGCCGGTATCCTGAGCGCACAGGCTGCGACCTCCGGTAATTATGAGTATGAGCCTGTACATGGCTTCCCCTATTATACGGGTGTTATCCTCACGAAGTACAACTGGGATGCAGACGCACTTGCACAGGACAGCTCACTTGAAGAAAGGATCGAGATCCCCGAGGAGATCGACGGGGAGGAAGTGGAAGGCATCGGAGACGGTGCCTACATGGATCACCCGAACATGAAGGAAGTCATCATTCCGGAATCCGTCATCAGCATCGGCGACAGAGCCTTCTACCGCGAGGACATAACGCCGCTTGTCATCACCATTCCGGAGAGCGTAGAGTACATCGGCGAGGACATCGTATACGCTGCGGAAGGCGAGAAGCCGTGGGAAAAGCAGCATAGGATCGAAATGGCTGTTACGGAATGGATGTTTGAGCAGAAGTATCAGCTTCGCCTCCATGAAAGATACCCGGGGGATCACCCGATGACAAAGGAGATGGAACTGTATCAGCAGCTGGATCAGGAACAGTTTTCGATGAATGGTGAGCTGCGTACACTCGATGGCAGAGAGGTGGATTTTTCGGAGCTTGGCATTGAATTACTGGGTATGCCTAACGGGATCAGCACCATCCGCGGCTACAGCGGCTCCTATGCAGAGATCTACGCCAACGAGAACAACATCCCCTTTGAATCCATCGGCGAGGCTTCTGTGACAGCTTCGACCTTTAACGGCGGCTATATCGCACTTGCCGGCATCGGCGGTCTGGCGCTCGGCATCGCAGGCACCGTAGCTGTGATGATGCCCAAGAAGAAGAAGGAAGCATAAACACAAATCAGTAAAATAAGCGGATCGGCTTTCACACCGATCCGCTTTTGTTTGTCTGATTGGCTCCGTTACTGTATCCCCCGGACCTCCATATAATACCGCTTGTCCTCCGCATGCCCCATCGAGAAGGTCTTTCTCGGGAGGGCGCCGTCCTTCTGGACGCTCGGGAAGAGGTCTGCCTTATCCATATCCGGCAGCAAAAAGCCGATCGCATCCGGCATGGCGGCAAGGCGCTCTACGGTCTCGGTGCCGTGGATGTAGTCGATCTTGCCGGGGTTCGCGGACAGGTACGCATCCAGCGCATTCTGGAGACTGCCCACGGTCAGGTTCGAGGTCGGCTTATGGATGTACATGCGGCGCTTGGTGTTGCCCTGTACCACGATCATCGACTGGTCAGCCGGCTCCTCGGACAGCCCGAGCACACGAGCCAGTGCCATCATCATCCTGCCGGGGTCGGTGGCGGTGATGATGCGGTGGATCGCTTCGAACTGGAGTGCCTCGCTGTGCAGGTTCATCAGCTCCACGAGGGCATAGCGGGCGGGATGGTTGCTGTAATCCACATCCGGATGCGCCTTCTTCAGTGCTTCATAGCAGGCCTTTGCTGTGGCAAGGGAATGGTTGCCGTCGCCCATCGCAAGCTGGAGCTCGCCGCTTGCGGTCATCACGGCATCGAGCTTCTCGAGGAAGGCCGCCTGCGCGGTCTTGTCCATCAGTCTGCCCACGATGCTGCCGCCGCCGTTCATCAGAGGCGTGTCATACAGCACGGTCATGGCATCCTTCGCCGCCGTGCAGGTGCCGATGGCGCTGTCATCCGGGTCGTCAATGAGGATCATGATATGCGGGGTCTCGAGCGGTGCCTTGGCACGTACCTTCATCCGCGGAGGGATACGTTCGAGGACGGTCGCTTCGGTCGCACGGACGGGCGACTTGCTCCCCTGCTCGTAGTTGTAGGCTTCGAGATCGACCTTGCCCACCACGCCGGTGCGCAAAATGCCATTGCCCTGGATGCGCTCCACATAGACCATAGCGTCCGGGTAGGTCTTGAAAATACCGGCATCGAGGTACTGCCGCATGCTCTCGTGAATGGCAGAGATGCGCTCTCTGACATCCGGCTCCTCGAGGTAGATCTCCGGCAGCGTCATCCGCAGCGTGGACGGCGCATCGCCGACATTGCGCTCGGTGCGCTCCCAGTAAGCGGGATCGCCGGTGTACTGGTCGCATGCGATGACGCTCCACTTTTCGGCATCGCACTTGGTGAAATCGGGCAGAAGAATATCTGCCGCCTGAAAGATCTGCTGCATAGTTTTGCTCCTTTGCAATATATTTAGCTATTATAGTATAGCATATCGGGGCAGAATTGTCAATGCAATGTCGCATTTTCGCACGAAACCCGCCCCCGTCAGCGTCTTGGCAGCCTGTTTTTTCAGACGGAAAATTGTAAACTTTTCATGAACCCTCGATAGACGAGCTATCAAAGCAAAGTCAAGCTATCACATAAATAGCCCGAAATGGCGCAGTTGCGATAGTCAGACTATACACTCCGGATATTTACGACGATTATACACAACGTAAACGATTTTCGATACAAAAACGGCTTAAAATCCCGAAAACGTGTTAGTGCCATTGACAAATAACGGAAAAAGGTGTATAATTTGATTACAGATAGTACAGAAGATGATGATACAGAAACAGTAGATGATGATAAGAAACAGTTGTTGTGAAAGATTCAGAGTGGTACAGGCCGCTTGCACTGTTTGAAGGAGTTGACTGTTATGAAAAAGATGAACATGAAGGGTTTCACATTGATCGAACTGATCGTCGTGCTCGCCATTATCGGCGTCCTGCTGATGATCCTCGTGCCTTCGATCTCCGCTTATGTGAACTTTGCAAAGAGAAGAGCCAATATCGCCAACGGCAAGACGCTGTACATGGCTGCTATGACTACGCTGACGACCGATGATGAGGCACGCAATTCGTTCTACTTCCATAAGGAAAAGACGAAGAGCATCGGCACCACCTATGAAGTGCGCCAGAACGGCACCTGCGTGAACACCACCACCAAGTACAACGACACGGAATACACTTATTCCAATAAGCTGAGCAGCAAGGACAAGCTGAGCTCCGCAGAGAACTACCGCATCACCGTGGTAGCCCGTGTGGACGGTGCTGACCACGAGACCGGCGGCGACTGGAAGAACCCGACCCATATCACCAAGACCTACAACACCTGGAGCTGGTCGGATGGCAAGTACGAGACCTTCGTCAAGAAGATGTGCGCTGAACTCGATATGAAGGCCAACGTGCAGAAGCGTGCTGAGGGCTACAAGGTCAAGATGCCGTACAACATCCGCAAGGACGGCGGTCAGATGCCGATCATCCGCTGGCTGATCACCTATAGCTGGGAGAATCCCGATGAGGTAGAGATCTGGGCAGGCGACGGCTACAAGGGCGAGAATGGTCCGGTATACCGCGTATATCCGAACACGGCTCCTGAGTATGCATAATAGATGGGGGATCGTATCATAATAACGTAAAACCGGGCTGCGCTGGCAGCCCGGTACGTTTTTTCAGCCCCTCAGTGGGTCTTTTTTATTGTTTTGTGAAAATCGTGTGAAATATTAATAATCCGCTTGACAAATTCTTAAAGTTGTGGTAGAATAAACTTGTAAGCAAAACTAATAATATCGGCAGCAAATTATGAAGGGAGGAAAACGGAAATGAAGCGAAGCATCTACAGCCTCGTGCTGGCAGATGACGTCGTGGCAGCGGTGGATCGCATGGCCTACGAGATGCACACGAGCCGCTCGAACCTCATCAACCAGATCCTCGCGGAGCATCTCTCCTGCGTCACGCCGGAGATGCGGATGCAGACGATCTTCGACCAGATGGGCATACTGGCGGGACAGTTCCGGATCCAGCGCCAGACTTCCGCGCATCTGCTCTCGCTGCAAAGCCAGCTCGACTACAAATACAAGCCAACGGTGCAGTATTTCGTGGATCTCTACCGGATGCCGGTGCAGGATCACGCGGGGCGCATCCGGATACAGCTCCGGACACAGAACGAAACGCTCTTACAGGTGCTGGAGCAGTTCTTCCGGCTGTGGATGGCGCTTGAGGAACGGTATGTGCCGGAAGCCGCCGGAACGGTCTACCGGATCTCACCGGGCAGGCTCGAACGCAGTTTCCGTGATCCGGGCGTTTCGGAGGAGGAGCTCGGTTCGCTCATCTGCCAGTATATCCGCACCTTTGATGAATACTTGAAAGCCTATTTCTCCGACATTGCCGACCCCCAGGGCAGAGCGAAGGTGCTTGAAACGCGCTTTCGCCACGATGTCAAGCAGCTGGGAAAGGTCATTTAGTCGGCTATTATCTGAAAAATCACCGGGCATTGCCCCATTTGTAAAGGAGGAAACAGTATGAACGCACAGAAATTCACACAGAAGTCCATGGAAGCCATCCAGACCGCACAGAGCATCGCCATTTCGGCACAGAGCCAGCAGATCGAGCAGGTACATCTGTTTGCAGCACTCGTGCAGCAGGAAAACGGCCTGATCGGCCAGATGATGCAGAAGCTCGGCGTAGACTGCAAGGCACTCCGCCAGACATTGCAGACCACCATCGACAGCATGCCCGCCGTAACGGGTTCCGGGCGTGAGCCGGACAAGGTCTATGTCTCCCGTGATGTGGACGTTGCCCTCACAGCGGCAGAGCAGCTTGCGGCCAAGATGAAGGACGAGTATGTCTCCGTGGAGCACATCGCCGTCTGCCTGATCGACAAGCCGGACAGCCGCATGAAAAAGATCCTTGACCAGTACCACATCACCAAGGATGGCTTTTTACAGGCGCTGTTGCAGGTGCGCGGCAACACCCGTGTCACCAGCGAGAATCCCGAGGATACCTACGATGTTCTCACGAAATACGGCTCCGACCTGACCGACCTTGCACGCAAGAACAAGCTTGACCCCGTGATCGGCCGTGACAGCGAGATCCGGAATGTCATCCGCATCCTGTCGAGAAAGTCCAAGACCACTCCTGTCCTCATCGGTGAGCCCGGTGTCGGCAAGACTGCCATAGCCGAGGGACTTGCCCTCCGTATCGTTGCAGGAGACGTTCCTGACAACCTTAAAGACCGCAAGTTGTTCTCACTGGACATGGGCGCACTTGTTGCAGGTGCAAAGTACAGAGGTGAATTTGAAGAGCGTCTGAAAGCTGTACTTAACGAAGTAAAGAACAGCAACGGTCAGATACTCCTGTTCATAGATGAGCTCCATACCATCGTTGGTGCCGGCAAGACAGACGGCGCTATGGACGCAGGCAATCTGCTGAAGCCTATGCTTGCACGTGGTGAGCTCCATTGTATCGGCGCTACGACTCTTAATGAGTACCGTCAGTATATTGAGAAGGATCCTGCACTGGGCAGACGTTTCCAGCCGGTTATGGTTGACGAGCCTAATGTTGAAGATAATATATCCATTCTCCGTGGACTCAAGGAACGCTATGAGGTATATCATGGTGTAAAGATAAGCGACAATGCTCTTATATCAGCAGCAACTCTTTCCAACAGGTATATCACTGACAGATTCCTTCCGGATAAGGCTATCGACCTTATTGATGAAGCCTGTGCTACTATACGTACCGAGATGGATTCC
>JAGADP010000127.1 GCA_017828885.1 Oscillospiraceae bacterium
ATCAAGTTCCCGGTGCATGAGATGGCCATGATGATGTCCATCGCGCTGCGCTTTATCCCGACGCTGCTCGAGGAGACGGACAAGATCATGTCCGCCCAGAAGGCAAGAGGTGCATCGCTCGACAGCGGTAATGCCATGCAGCGCATCCGGGCGATGATCCCCATTCTGATCCCACTGTTCGTTTCAGCCTTCCGTCGTGCGGAAGAGCTGGCAACGGCGATGGAATGCCGCTGCTACCGGGGCGGCGAGGGCCGTACAAGGCTCCGTCAGCTCAAGGCGGCGGGGCGGGATTACATCGGCCTTGTCATCTGCCTGCTGTTTACGGCGGCATCTGTAACGCTCAACATTCTGCAATAGAGAGGAGATACTATGTCAACTCAAACGAAAGCTAACAAGGGGGCAAAGGTGAAGATCGCCCCTGTAAAGGATTGGGGTGAACCCCTGAAAAAGCTGTCTGACAAGATGGGGCAGCTCTATATCTGGGATATTCTGGCCTTTATCCTGCCGTTTATCTTTCTTGGCATCGGATTTGCCAAAAAGGAGATCCATCCCTTCGGCGACCAGCAGATCCTCGTGACCGATCTCTGGCACCAGTATTATCCTTTCTTCCAGATCCTGCAGGAAAAGCTCACTCACGGCGAATCCTTGCTGTATACGTGGCGCTCCGGTCTGGGCACGAATTTCCTGGCGATGATGTCGTATTATGCGGCAAGCCCGCTGAATCTCCTGTCTGTTTTCCTGCCGAAGGCGTATTTGCGCGAGGGACTGACCGTCATCCTCATGCTGAAATTCTCCTTTGCAAGCTTCTTCATGGCAGGCATGCTGCGGTATGTCTTCAAGCGCAATGACATCTCCATTCTGATGTTCGGCGTGATGTACGCACTTTGCAGCTATATGATGGGCTATTACTGGAACATCATCTGGATCGACACCGTAGCGCTGCTGCCGCTCGTGATGCACGGACTGGTGGCACTCGTGCGGGAGGGCAAGTACCGCCTGTACGTGGTCGCCCTGGCGCTCTCCATGATCTCCAGCTACTATATCGGCTACATGGTCTGCATCTTTGTCGTGATCTCGTTCTTCCTGATCTGTCTGTATGAAGGTACGGGCTTGAAGAAATTCGGCAAGCGATTCCTGCTTGTGACTGGCACCTCCGTGATGGGCGGCGGTCTTGCGGCGTGGATCCTGCTGCCGGCGTTCTTTGCGCTCCAGCTCACCCACAGCGCCAACAACAGTTTCCCCAAGACAATCAGCTTCTATGAAGCATGGCGGGACGTTCTTTCCAGAATGCTGGCCTTCACAGATCCGACCTCCAAGGAGGGTCTGCCGAATCTGTACTGCGGCCTGCTGCCGTTGCTCCTGCTCGGCGTATTCATCGTAGCCAAGAAGATCCGGCTTCGTGAGAAGATCTCCGGCATTCTGTTGATGGCATTCCTGATCGTCAGCTGCAACATGAACGTGCTGAACTATATCTGGCATGCGTTCCATTTCCCGAACATGCTTCCGTACCGTTTCGCGTTCATCTTCTCGTTCGTGATGCTGGTGGCAGGCTACCGCGCCTTCACCGTACTGCTCGAGGAAAAGCTCAGCATCATCCAATGGATCGCCATGCTGCTTGTCGGCGGCGTCTTCTGCTTCCTCGGCTACGGCTCCGGTATCCAGGAGGATGACAACCACAAGTTCGTCATGTACAGCGCCATCCTGGGCGGTGTCTACCTCGTCATCATCTTCCTGCGCTTGTTCGCGCCGAAACAGCTTGTGCAGCTCGCACTCGCACTGGCGCTTTGCTTTGAGATGGGCAGCGCTGCCATCACCGGCGTCAAGGCGGTCGGCAGCTCCGGCTACAGCTCCTATCCCTCGAGCAATGAGGAGATCCAGGATATGATCAAGCAGTCCAAGAAGCTCGACAACGAGCTGTTCTATCGCACCGAGCTGACTGCCTGGTATACGCTCAATGACCCGTCGCTTTATTACTATGACGGCGTATCGCAGTTCTCCTCGATGGCGAACGAGCACATGACGACATTTATGCGTCTGATCGGCATTCCGGCCTCCGAAGCCGGCAACCGTTACTACTATGCCAACACCTCGCCCCTGACCAACATGCTGCTCGATGTGCAGTATGTCATGGCTAAGGACGGCTACAATGCGGACGAGCTGACCATGCACCAGATCACCAGCAGCGGCGTCTGCACGATGTATAAGAATGACTACTCGCTCGGTCTCGGCTTCATGACCGATCCGGCGACCAGATACCTGGTACTTGATGAAACGCTCAATCCGTTTGAGCAGCAGAATGCGATCTTCAAGCGCATCACTGGCCTTTCTGACATGCTCTTCCAGCAGATCGACATCACCAATGTCGGCCATACCGGCTACGATGTCACCCGCCGGGAATACGGCAAATACAACTATTCCAGACAGGAGGGCGCTTCCGGCGATACCTTCCTCAAATACAACTACACCGCAGTCCGCGACGGCGTTGGCTATGCTCTGATGAAGGTCACCGACGCTGATAACATGGACGTTTACTATGACGGCTACAAGATCCACCGCTACAACATCAGCAGACAGCCGTATATCACGCCCGTAGTCACATGCAAGGCAGGGGAGACCGTAACGCTGCGCTGCGATATGGACGAAGAAGACCGGAGCGGTACGATCGAGGTCTATTTCTACCAGCTCAATGAAGAGGTGCTCCAGAAGGGATATGACATCCTGAAGCAGCATACTCTTCAGCTTGACAGCTTCTCCGATACGAAGTTCTCCGGTACAGTCACTGCTGACCGCGACGGCTGCTTCTATCTGTCTGTGCCCTATGAGGAGGGGTGGACGATGTATGTGGACGGCCAGAAGGCAGAGCTTTATCCTGTGTTCGATGCGATCTGCGGCACTGACCTGACGGCAGGTACGCATACGATCACCATGAAGTACTCCCCGAAGGGCTTTGTCCCCGGTCTCATTATTGCCATTGTATGCGCCGGCATCTTTGTTGCGCTCATCGTCAATGAGCGGAAGAAGGGAACGAAGGCCGAACCCGATCATGAAAACGCAGAAAAGACCGACGAGGATCTTGAGGATGAGGAGCCCGAGGAAGAAACAGCCGAAGAGAAGACCGCTGACGAGGAGAGCAAGGCATGAGAAATCTCAAGGTCATCATGGCATACCGTGGCACGGCCTATCACGGCTATCAGCGCCAGAACAACGGCATCACCGTGCAGGAGGTCGTGGAGCGCTGTGTCGGGAAGGTGCTCAATGAGCCGGTGACGATCCACGGCTGCTCCCGGACGGATGCGGGCGTCCATGCACGGAATTACTGCTTCTCCGTGGAGACCAGCAGCAGTATCGCGCCCCTCGGTTTTGTTCGAGGCGTCAACGGTGAGTTGCCGAAGGATATTTCCATCCTGAGCTGTGAAGAAGCGGATCCGGATTTCCACGCCCGTTTCTCCTGCAAGGGGAAGGAATACCTCTATCTCCTGCATTGCAGCGAGTGCAAGGATCCGTTCACCACGGACATGGCATGCCATTACCGACGGCCGTTCCATGCAGATCTTGTCTATGAGGCTGCACAGCATTTTGTAGGAGAAAGGGATTTCCGTGCTTTTTGTTCAAATTGTGCAGAAAATACCAACACAGTCCGCCGCATTCATAGCTTTGATGTAGAAATTGCGGGGGACAAGGTCAAAATGCTTGTAAAAGGGGACGGTTTTCTGTATAATATGGTTAGGATCATGGTTGGAACACTATTGGATGTGAATGAAGGGAAGATCCCGGCAGATACATTAGAAGCGATATTCGCAGCCGGGCAAAGAAAACTGGCAGGGCGTACAGCGCCGGCACACGGACTCTATCTGAACCGTGTGTTCTATGAGGAGCACGAGCTGAACAGCTGAGGCTCCGGGAGCAAAGAGAGGAGATTCTATGGCAAACAATGTGGATGTCGTCCTCGTGCGCAATCGCATGAAGCGCAGACGGCAGCTCGTCAAGCTGCTGATCGTACTGGCTGTTGTCGGACTGTGCGCTTTCATCTATCTGAAGCGGGATATGTGGTTCCCGCAGCTTGAGGGCATCGGTTCACGCTATCAGAATGTAACCAGAAACGAAGATGCGGATGCCGAAGGAGATTTTGAGCTGACGGTCTCCGGCGGCGTTGATTACACAGCGGATTTCATCAATAATAATCTGTTTATCCTTTGCGATAAGTACCTGTATATCTATGGTACAGACGGTAAGCTGAAGGACAGCCGTCAGCATGCCTACAGCAACGGTGTGATGAAGGTCTGCAACAAGCGGGCGCTGATCTATTCGAGCAACGGAACGAGCTTCCGTGTGGATACAGCTTCCAAGATGCTCTATGAGCTGATCCTCGATCAGCCGATCTGGTTCGGTACTCTGAATGAGGACGGCTATGCAGCCATCGTGACGGATTCCGAGACTTATGCATGCCGACTTACCATCTATGATGCGGCCGGAAAGTTGCTGTATACCCGTGAGTGCGTGGAGCGTCTTTCGGATGTATGCTTCTATGGCGACGGTTGTATTTTTTCCACGATCAACGCTGCCGAAGGCGAGTTGACCACCACGTTGCAGTATATCACCTTTGACAAGACCGAACTGTGGGAGACCACACCTTTTGCAACATTGTGTCTGGATGTCTGCACACTGCCTGATGGCGGTGCATTTGTGATAGGTGATAGCAAGGCTGCATATTATAGCAGTAACGGTGCTCTTGAGGGCAGTTATAACTACAATGCCACGCTGGTGGATTATGCCTTTGCGGACGGCCGTGCTGCCGTTCTGCTGAAAAACGAGCAGCGGCGTCAGTCTGTGCTGATGCTGTTCAACGACCGTTCTGCGGCGCCTGTATCCGTACAGCTCGACAGCATCGGAAAGAGCGTCATCATCTCGGATGAGATGGTCTATGTGCTCGGGGGCGGTCATATCAAGACCTTCTCCTTCAGCGGCGCAGAGATGGACAGCATCGACGTGCAGGATGCCTATGAAAAAATGCTGAAAAACGGGAAGTATTACTACCTTCTCGGTTACGATAAGATCAACCGCACTGATGTCAAGTAAGGAGGTGCGGTATGGGAACACAATTCTGGTGGTTCTTTGATGCAGTTGTTGTATGTGTAACGATCGGTTTCATCTACACGGCTGCGGCAAAGGGCTTTAACAAGGGCGTATTCCGCCTTGCCGGCTTCGGGCTGGCGATCGTGCTCGGGCTTCTGGGAAGCGCCGGGCTGCAGGGCTTTGTCTATCAGAGCCTTTTCCGCGCATCCATTGAGGATGCGATCATGAGTGTTGTCAGCGATGAGGAATGGGATGTTTTTCAGGAGGCTTCTGAGCAGCTTGCGATCTCCGCACCCGACGACGAGAGCGTGCCGGATCCGGAGGAGTTTGAACGCATTTTCCAGGAGGTCTCTTCGGGGCATGCGGAAATGATCTATCCGGACTGGTTCATCAGCTCGGTGTGTGATGTCACAGAGGCGGCACTCGTGAAGCAGCGCAGACCGCATTCTGCTGAGCGGATGGCTGTGCTGTATGATACTGGCCATGATTACCAGGGCTTCTGTACAATCGTGAAGGCGCTCCATACCCATGATGACACACAGGCTGCCGTTTCTTCGATCGAGACGACGCTGTATCAGCCGGGTTATCTACAGATGATCCGGATGGCGGTGCTACTGATCATCGGCGCAGCGATTTTGCTGATCTTCGGCATCATCTCAGCGATGGCTGGTAGTTTAGAGGAACTGATGCACCTTGGAAAGAGTAATCATGTGCTCGGTGTTCTGGTGGGGATCGTCGAAACGGCGGGGATCCTGCTGTTCTTTATCGCTGCAGTACGGATGGTCATTACGATGACTGACGGACAGATGCTGGTTTTCAATCCCGAAACGATCGGGGATACGAAACTGTTCCGGTATCTGTATGATCTGATACCCTGGTAAAGCCAGGGAACGCGGCCTTCGGGTCAGAAGGGAAGTATTTCGATGATTTTATGCAATAAGTGCAAAAAACGGCCGGCGGTGGTCTTTATCTCCGGGATGCATGACGGCGTCGAGGATAATAAGGGCTATTGTCTGGTTTGCGCCAGAGATCTCCAGATCCCTCAGATCACAGATTATCTGAAGCGCAATCATATCAGCGAGGACGATCTCGAGCATTTCTCCGAGCAAATGATGGATATGATGCAGGAGACCGGTCTCGATCAGCTTGCTGAGGAGATGCAGGGACCTATGGATGATCCGGATGAGGCTGTGCAGGGGACGATCGATGCGATGCCGAGTTTCCTGCGCAATCTGTTCGGCGGCTCCCAGTCGTCGGATAACAGTAACAACGGCGGCAATGGTTCAAGCTCCGGTTCCGGCCGTGAGCGCCGTACCAGAGAGAAGCCCGGCAAGAAGAAGCAGGAGAAGGTGGAGTACA
>JAGADP010000128.1 GCA_017828885.1 Oscillospiraceae bacterium
GCTGACGGGGATGCATGTCAATACCATCGGCGACCTGTACACGATCTCGTCCGCACCGCCGCACTTCACGCTGCCGGTCGTGACCTTTGAGAAGGTACGTGCCATGGTGCCGAATGCGTTCACCATCGCCATCCTTGCGGCTGTGGAATCACTGCTGTCCTGCGTTGTTTCGGACGGTATGATCGGTTCCAAGCACCGCTCCAACATGGAGCTCATCGCACAGGGCGCAGCCAATATCGGCTCTGCGCTGTTCGGCGGTATCCCGGCAACGGGTGCCATCGCCCGGACGGCTGCCAATGTCAAGAACGGCGGCAGAACGCCGGTCGCAGGCATGGTGCATTCCATTGTCGTGCTCATCATTCTGGTCGTGCTGATGCCCTATGCATCGCTGATCCCGATGCCGACCATCGCGGCGATCCTGTTCATGGTCGCCTATAATATGTGCGGCTGGCGCAACATCCGCAACACCATCAAGACCGCTCCCAAGAGCGACATCATGGTCATGTTCGTGACGCTGACCTTCACGGTGGTCTTCGACCTCGTGGTCGCCATCGGTGTGGGGCTTGTCCTGGCAGCGCTCCTGTTCATGAAGCGCATGGCTGACGTGACCGAGGCGCATACCTGGGTGGATGTGGACGATGAGGACACCGATCCCGACGCCATCTTCCTGAAGAAGATCCCGCCGAGAACCAGAGTTTACGAGATCAACGGTCCGATGTTTTTTGCGGCGATCGACAAATACAAGTACATCCTGCATGACTGGGACATCGACATCCTCTGCATCCGCATGAGAAACGTCCCCGCCATTGATGCCACGGGCGTGGAAGCGCTCAATCGCATCGTACAGCGCTGCGAAAAGCACGGCGTGCAGGTCATCTTCTCCCATGTCAACGAGCAGCCGATGCATGCGATGGAGAAGGCCGGCTTCCTCGATAAGGTCGGCGCAGAGAACTTCTGCCCGCACATCGACACGGCGCTCGAACGCGCTGCTGTGCTCGAGGAAGAGATCGCTGCCAAGCGAGCAACTGCATGAACTTAATGATATGCCCCCTCTCACCGGAGGGGGCATTTGACATTTTGACAGAAATATGTTATAATAAAACTACTTGTGGAAACAGAAGCTCTGAAACAGTTTGTTACCGATCATCAGGAGGTACATGATGAAGAAGACCAGAAGGATCGTACCGGCGCTGCTGGCGGCGCTGCTCATGATGCAGCCGCTGCATGCCGCAGCGATGGAAGAGGTCATACTGCCGGGGTGCGAGACGCAGCTCTTTTACACCTCGGGCGCACTGGAAGTGCATTTTGACCGCAATTACAACGGCGCCACGATCGCCGTTTACCGCATCCAGGAGGAGGGCGTTTTCCTCTACTACAGCTATGATGTGCGTCTCATCGACGAGGCGATGATGCATTGTGACCTCATCGAGGGTGACTACGAGATGGAGGTCACAATGCCCTCGGCGGACGGCACCGATGTCATCAGCTTCCCGCCCTTTGCCTTCACCATGAAGGATCCCGACATGGACGAGACGCAATCCTTCGACAAGATGGAGATGCAGTATCATCTGACGTCGGACAGCACGCTGACCGAGGATGTTCTCAAGACAAGCGAAGCGACGATGGAAAAGCGCATGGAGGGCACCAAGGAGGAACGCTGGATCTGCCAGAAGGTGGAGTTCACCGCTGCGCGGCGTGATTTCCGAACCGGTGACCTGAACGGTGACGGCGAGGTCAATGCCTCGGATGCGGCACTGACGCTGATCGCTGCGGCGCTGGTCGGTGCCGGCTCTGACTCCGGCCTGACGGCCATGCAGTCCGTGGAGGCGGATGTGACCGGCGATTCGCTCGTTAACGCCTCGGATGCAGCACTGATCCTGGTGTATGCCGCCGACCACTCGGCAGGCAACTTCCCCGGGGAAATGCTCGACTACGCCCGCATCAAGGCTGGCAAATAAGCGGGTACTTATCATGATAAATGCATGCAGTTCTGTGGGGCAGGACTGCATGTCTATGGGATCTATATAGAGAATGGAGTGAAAGCGATGTACCCTTTTCAGGACACCGGTCTGTCTCCCCGTGAGCGTGTCGCTGACCTGCTTGGACGGCTGACGATCGAGGAGAAGATCGCATTTTTATCCACCCACAACATGCCTGTGGAACGGCTCGGCATCGGCGAATGGTTCGTCGGCACGGAGATCGCCCGCGGACTTGTCAACCGTGAACCGGACAGACCCACGACGGTCTTTCCGCAGCCGCTCGGCATGGCGGCGTCCTTTGACAAGGAGATGATGTACCGCATCGGTCTGACCGCCGGCAAGGAGGCGAGAGCCTACTACAACCAGCGGAATGACAATGGCCTGATGGTCTGGGGGCCGACGGTCGATCTGTCCCGTGACCCGCGCTGGGGACGCACGGAGGAATGCTACGGCGAGGATCCGTGCCTTGCGGGTGAGATGAGCGCGATGTACACCAACGGTCTCCGCGGCGAGGAACAGGTCTGGGCGACCATCCCGACGCTGAAGCACTTCTGCGCCAACAACCACGAGCAGGAGCGCAATGTGGACAATGCCAACCTGCATCCGCGGATCCGCCACGAGTATTACTATACAGCCTTCCGCACGCCCGTGATGTACGGCGGTGCGCACAGCGTCATGACGGCGTACAATGACATCTGCCATGCGCCGGCTGTGATGAACCACGACCTGAAAAATGTCCTCAAAAAAGACTGGGGGCTTGGTTTTGTGGTGACAGACGGCGGCGATTTTGTGCAGAATCTGACGGCGCACAAGCTGTTCGATTCCCATGCAAAGGCGTTACAGGCCTGTCTCCGCGCAGGTGCAGACACCATGACCGACAATGCCGACTGTGTCATGGCTGCGGCCACAAAGGCGCTTGCTGAGGGGCTTCTGAACGAAGAAGATGTGGATCTTGCAGTCGGTAATCTGCTCGAGAGCCTGGTGCTGCTCGGGCATTTCGATGCGGAAACGCCCTATGACAAGCTGACCCTCGATGATGTGAACACACCGGAGGATCGTGCGCTCAATTTACAGGCTGCCAGAGAGGGCATGGTGCTCCTGACCAACGACAATGGAGCGCTCCCGCTCGATCCCGGCAAGCATAAGAAGATCGGCCTGTTCGGCCAGAACGCCGACTGCATCCTGAAAGACTGGTACACGGGCTACTGGCCGTATCAGGTCACTGTCAAGGACGCGCTTGAAGAACGCGGCTGCGAGGTCGTGTATGATCTTGGCTGGGATATTGTCATCCTCGGCGCACCGAACGGGCAGTATCTCTGCATCGGCGAGGACGACTGTCTCTACGCGGATGCGGATGCTCGCAATGCTGCACGGTTCTATCTCTGCAAGCACGATGACAAGGGCAGATGGACGAACTTTCGCCATGTGGAAAGCGGACGCTTCCTCTGCATCGACGATAACTGCCTGAAACTCGGCCATACGGAGGTCTACGGCTGGTTCACCTCGGAGACCTTCTCCGTGAAGAAGTGCCAGTTCTGCGCCGACACGGAAAACCCGGACATTATCTCTGACTATCTGCACGGCAATCAGCTCACCCTCGGCAAGGAGAATCGCGTGATCCTCCGCCCGAAGGCACGGCCGGATGCGTCTGTCCGCTTCTGCATCTGCGTGGTGGATGACGGCTGGGAGCGGCTTGGTGCGCTTGCCAAGACCTGTGACGCCGTGGTATACTGCGGCGGCAATGACCCGGAGCAGACTGCCCGGGAATGCTTCGACCGCGAGACGATTTTGCTGCCGGAGGTGCAGATGCAGCATGTCTGGGATATTGCGGATGATCTGCACGGCACCGGTATCCCGCTGATCTTTGCGATCGTTTCGAGCTACCCTTATGCGCTCGGCGAGCTTACCGACAAGCCGGATGCGATCCTCTGGACGAGCCATGCCGGCCCCGAGATGGGGCATGCGCTGGCGGAAACGCTGTTCGGCGAGAATGTGCCGGCCGGCCGTCTGCCGGTGACGTGGTACGCCAGTGACGATGATTTAGCGGACATCCATGATTATGACATCGTGCGCACGAAGATGACCTATCTCTATTTTGACGGAACGCCGCTGTTCCCGTTCGGCTATGGCCTGAGCTATACGAGCTTTGGCTATGACGCGTTCCGTGCAGAGGCTACGGCGGAGGGCATCGCCGTTTCGGCAACGATCACCAACACTGGCTCCGTGGATGCGGACGAGGTGGTGCAGGTCTATGCTCATGCGCAGTTTGAAACGATGCAGCGCCCGCAGCAATGGCTGGTCGGCTTTCAGCGGCTGCACATCCCGGCAGGGGAGAGCGTACAGTTCTCCGCTGTGATCCCGCTGCGGAATCTGGCGATCTATGACGTGTCCCGGCAGCGCTTCTGCGTAGAGGCGGGACAGTATGAACTCCGGCTCGGCGCTTCTTCGGCGGACATCCGCTGCACTTTGACGGTTGATGTGCCGGGCGAGACCATCCCGCCGCGGGATCTGACGACTGAGACCCCCGCAGAATTCTGGGATGCGCAGTACCAGACGGAGATCTTCACAGATGCGCTCTCCGGCGAGACGCATGTCCGGGGTCTGGCATGGGATAATGATCTGTATTTCAGGAACTGCGACCTGACGGGCGTGCAGGAGCTTGTGATCCGCGCTGCAGCGCCGGTCGATCCTGCCACGGTGAAGGTGCTTGTCGATGATGCCATTGTGGGCGAAGCGGTCGTCCCGGTCGGAGACGGCTTCACGGATTTCCGCGAGGTACGTGTCCCGCTCCACGCGGACGGCTGTCATACGCTCCGGCTGCACTTCCCGCAGCTTTGCTGCATCCGCAGCATCCGTGCGGTGAAGTGACTGTCACACATTTTCTCCAATGTCATATGATGTACTATGGACGGCAGCCAAATGCCTTCCAAATACCATATCCCGAAGGAGAAATGACTTATGAACGGATGCTTTGACGGTAACTGCGGCTGGATCATCATTCTGCTCATCATCGTGTTCTGCTGCTGCGGCAATAACGGCTGTGGCTGCAACAACGGCTGCAACAACTGCGGCTGCGGCTGCTGACAGGATCAGCCGACGGATCTGAAAGCAAAATAGAGAAGGCAGCGTGACCATATGGTTGCGCTGCCTTTTGTGTTTTGGAAAAGTTTTTTTCATTTTCCTCTTGACAAATCCATTTATATGTGATACAATATAATTGTACAAAAGATATTTGGGAGGAGGATCCGTATGGAGTACGATTATCGTGAAGCAATGAAGCTCGATCATCAGCTTTGTTTCCCGATCTATGCGGCTTCGAGAGTCATCACATCGCTCTATACACCGTATCTGAAACCGCTTGGGCTGACCTATACGCAATACATCCTCTTTCTTGTGCTGTGGGAGAAGGACGGACTGACCGTCGGCGAGATCTGCAAGCGGCTGATGCTCGACAGCGGCACCCTCTCCCCGATCCTCAAGAAGCTCCGTCAGCAAGGGCTGATCGAAAAACAGCAAAGCACCACCGATGAGCGTTCGTTCATCATCACACTGACCGAACAGGGCAGAGCATTACAGGAGCAGGCAAAGGACATCCCGCTGCAGGTCGGGAGCTGCGTGCATCTCGAAGCCGAGAAAGCGCTGCTGCTGCGTGACCTGCTCAATGACCTGCTGAAAAACCAGACCACCGATGCGAAAGGAGAATGAGAGTATGAACATTGTATATGATTTCATTGTCAAAGGCAGAAACGGCGAAGAGGTCAGCCTGCGTGACTTTCAGGGCAAGGTGCTGCTGATCGTCAACACGGCAACGGGCTGCGGGTTTACGCCGCATTATGAGCCGCTCGAAGCGATGTACCGTGACCTCCGCAGCAAGGGCTTTGAGATCCTCGATTTCCCGTGCAACCAGTTCGCCAACCAGGCGCCGGGCAGCGCTGAGGAGATCCGGAACTTCTGTCAGATGAAGTTCGGCACGGAGTTCCCGCAGTTTGCCAAGATCGACGTGAACGGTGAGAATGCGGATCCGCTCTTTGCCTTCCTTGCAACGGAAAAGCCGTTTGAGGGCTTTGGTAAGGGGCTGAAAAATGCCGCGCTTAATAAGTTTGCGGACGCGAATAACAAGCAGTTCGACGACAAGGCCTATATCAAGTGGAATTTCACCAAGTTCCTGATCGGCAGGGACGGTACTGTGCTGGCAAGATTTGAACCGACGGCCAACATGGCTGAGGTCAGAAAGGCTGTTGAAGAATTACTGGGGTGATCGTATGCACGAAGAATTTGATCTGCAGGGCTATCTCTCTGCGGGCATTGAACGTGTTGTGACGGAGGCTGTCAAGGCCACGCTCAGGAACCCGAAGGAAAGCGCGTTTATGCTGAAATTCGCTGCTGCCAGCCGCGCCGCATCGAAAAAACGGCGGAAAGCAGAGGATAATGGAGAGCATATTCCGCCGTTTCTGATCGCGAGTATCACAAGCAAATGCAATCTGCACTGTGCAGGCTGTTATTCCCGGTGCAATCACACCACGGTCGATGCCGAGCCTGTCC
>JAGADP010000129.1 GCA_017828885.1 Oscillospiraceae bacterium
AGCGTTTACAGCACAAGCCCTCGGAGCTGTCCGGCGGTCAGCGCCAGAGAGTGGCCATCGCACGGGCACTGTGCAGCAAGCCCTCGCTGCTCTTAGCGGATGAGCCGACCGGCGCCCTCGACCAGAACAGCGGCGCAGAAGTGCTCCGGCTGTTCACGAAGCTGCACGAGATGGGCAATACCATTGTGATGATCACCCACGACCTGAATGTTGCCAAGTGGGCAGAGCGCACTGTCCGCATCGTGGACGGCGAGGTCTTTGAGGATGCGGTCTGAGGACGGTTCTCATTCAATTTCACATTGCATTTTACCGGGCTGACCGCCGAAAAGGTCAGCCCGGTTCGTTATTTTAGATAGGATGAAGTACGCAGATGCGAATGATCGCGCACATTTTGATTACAATCACACAAAAATTTATGAAAGATCGGTTACGACGCTTGACAAATGTCAAAGAGTATGCTATACTATACCTGTACTAATTCATATAATACACTTAACACAGCAGGCAACCCCTGCGAAAGGAGAATGTGAAATGCATACACAAAAGACGACCAAGGTGATCGCAGCCGCATTGACGGCAGTGCTTGCCGTGACAGCGCTCACCGGCTGCGGCATGGGTCAGAGCAACAAGAAGGGCGGATTGGATGTCTCACTCGACCACTCCTACTCTGCCACACCGCTCGGATTTGAGAAGACCGAAGACTCCTATACAGAAGGGCTTGTTGGTGACAGCCTCCTGATCTCCTCCTACGATGACAAGTTCATGTCGCACTATTACCTCTATAATATCATGGACGGCAGCACCAAGGAGCTGGATCTGGGCGATCTCGGTCAGGGTAAGGACGGCGTGACGAACTATGTCAATTCCGTGATCACGCAGCCCGACGGCGGCGTGACTTTCCTCGTCAGCAGCTACCGTGAGGTAGAGCAGGATGAAGAGTATTCCTATGAGAATCTCGGCATGCGCGCAGAGGTCTTTGCCCCCTCCATGAACCATACGGGCACCAAGCAGATCACTACCGGTGACGATGAAGAAGATCTGGGCTACGGCGAGATCATGGCTGGTCCGAACGGCGGCTATTATACGCTGAAATGGGACGATGCCGGCAACCCGACCCTGACGGTGCTCGATGCCGATTTCAAGGAGGTAGGCGCTGTCAACGGTGACTATTCCTATGTGGAAAAGGTGATCCCGAAGGCCGACGGTACAGCCCTTGTGAGCTATCAGGACAAGGAGTACAACAGCTGCTTCGGAAAAGTTGACCCGAGTACCAACCAGATCACCAAGATCGAGATCGCAGACCTGCCGAACTGGTTCTATGGTATCACCACCTCGAATGATCCCAACTATGATGTGTACCTGCGTACTGTTGACGGCCTGTTCGGCATCAGCACTGCCAAGAATAAGTGCGAGGAGATCATCAACTGGGTAAACTCCGACTTTATGGGGAACAACCTGGACGATGTGTTCCAGCTCAAGGATGGTACCTTCATCGTGTCTGAATACGGCATGGGCGAAGGTGACTATGGCAACATCTGGAAGCTCTCTCCCCGTGATCCGGCGGAGCTGAAAAACACCAAGCTCATCAGCCTGGCAACACTGGATTTGAATGAAAATCTGGCACGCAGCGTGAACACCTTTAACCGCTCCCAGAGCGAGTACCGCATCGCCATTGCCAACTACTCCAAGTACAACACCGAGGAAGACTATGACGGTGGTCTGAAGCAGCTCCAGAACGACATGATCGCCGGCATCGTGGCTGACCTGATCGTCGTGGACAATCTGCCGTATGAGAGCTTCTGCAACAAGGGTCTGTTTGCCGACCTCTCTGACCGTGTCGCAGGCCTTTCCTCCGATGAGTACTTCACGAATTTCTTCGACTCCATGAAATACGGCGACAAGCTCTATCGTATGGGCTTCTCCTACAATGTCCGCACGATGATGGCCAAGCAGTCCAAGGTCAGCAAGCAGGGCATGAGCACAACGGAATTCACCGATCTCGTCAGCAGCCTGCCGAAGGATACCAAGGCGATCGACGATATGAACAGAGCCTACGCAAGCTACATGCTCCTCTACAGCAATTCCGATGCCTTCATTGACCGTGAGCATGCCACCTGCTCCTTCAATTCGCCGGAATTCGTCAAGCTCCTCGAGATCGTCAAGGAATGCCCCGAGGAATCCGAAGATCGTGAGATGACCGAGGAGGAGAACCAGAAGTACTGGGATGAGAAGACCACCCTGTACATCAACGACAAGGTCATCTTCTATCCGACCTGGATCAGCAATATCTCTGAAGCCTACAACGAGCAGTTCCAATATTTTGACAAGACGCCGGTCATCTACTGCGGCTATCCGACTCTGAAGGAAGGCAGCAACGGCAGCCGTTTCCAGCCGGACTTCACGCTGGCTGTCTCTGCCAATTCGCAGTATCAGGACAAGTGCTGGGAATTCCTGAGCAGTATGCTGACGGATGAGTATCAGGATAATCTGTCCTGGACGCTCCCGGTCAAGAAGTCCTCGTTCGACAAGCTGGCAGAGGATGCCATGAAGCCTGTAACCTATTATGATTATGAGCTCGGGAAGGAAGTCGAGTACGAGAACACGATCTACCGCGGAGAGCAGGAGATCAAGGTGCCCGATATGCCCAAGTCCTTTGCAGAGGACATCAAGAATCTCATCTCCGGCATCAACGAGACGTCCTACTACGACGAGAAGATCAGCACGATCATTGAGGAAGAGAGCCAGAAGTTCTTCGCCGGCGACCAGTCCGCCCAGCAGGCCGCGGACATGATCCAGAGCAGCGCCAGCCTCTACCTCTCCGAGCAGAAGTAAATGCTTCCGATCCCCCTCCCCGCAAAGGAGGGGGATTTTGTGCGCGGGGTGATCATTTCTAAAAAAACGAGGGCCTGAAGGTAAGAAGCCTCCTTCACAAAACTGCCAAAGGCGCTAAACGGGTTTTTAGGGGCAGAGCCCCGAAAGCGGCTGCGGTGCGCAGCACCGCCAAAAATTCCTCCCCCGCTTGCGGGGGAGGTGCCGCCGAACGGCGGCGGAGAGGGCAGCTTACAGAAATCTTTCTGAATGGACATTCGATCTTCGCATTTCTCCTTGACATTTCGTTAACAATGTAGTATAATAGTATATTGACAACTATGACTACAGTTCGACTGAAACAGAAACAGGAGGAAACACCTATGTCTATGGAATTCATCCGGAAGCTTCCCATCCCGCAGGAGATCAAGAAGGAATACCCGCTTTCCGTTGCCTTTGAGCTCGTCAAGGAGCAGCGCGACCGCGAGATCCGGGATGTCTTTACCGGCGCTTCCGATAAGATCGTGCTCATCATCGGGCCCTGCTCGGCAGACCGCGAGGACGCTGTAATGGAGTACATCCATCGTCTGGCCAAGGTGCAGGAGCAGGTAAAGGATCGCATCATCATCATTCCCCGCATCTACACCAACAAGCCCCGCACCAACGGCACCGGCTACAAGGGCATGGTTCACCAGCCCGATCCGACCAAGGCCGAGGACATGCTCGAGGGTCTGATCTCCATCCGCAAACTCCACCGCAGAGCCATCGAGGAGACAGGCTTCACCTGTGCGGATGAGATGCTCTATCCCGAGAACTACCGCTATCTGTCCGATCTGCTGTCCTATGTGGCAGTCGGCGCCAGAAGCGTGGAGGATCAGCAGCACCGCCTGACCGTCAGCGGCATGGGCATCCCCGCCGGCATGAAGAACCCGACCTCCGGCGACCTGTCCGTCATGTTCAATTCGATCTATGCGGCGCAGTCCAGCCACACCTTCCTCTACAGAGGCTGGGAGGTACACACTGACGGTAATCCGCTGACCCATGCCATCCTGCGCGGCTCCGTCAACAAGCACGGAGAATCCCTGCCGAACTACCACTACGAGGATCTGCTCCTGACCCAGCATTTCTATGCAGAAAAGGGTCTGGTGAATCCGGCCGTCATCGTGGATACGAACCACGCCAACTCCAATAAGCAGTACCTCGAGCAGCCCCGCATCGCCAGCGAAGTGCTGCACTGCTGCCGCCACAATGCCGACATCAAGAACATGGTCAAGGGCTTCATGATCGAGAGCTATCTCGTGGACGGTGCCCAGAAGGTCGGCGACGGCGTGTTCGGAAAGTCCATCACCGATCCGTGCCTCGGCTGGGAGAAGACCGAGGATCTCATCCTGCGGATGGCAGAAATGGTCTGATCCTGCCATTCCGGACACCTTTCAAAACTGTTTTCAGGTTTTTTCTGAAAAGGGCTTGCCAAATCTCTGAAACTGTGCTATAATAAATAAGATAGGGCAAGAACGCTTCTGTGCGTGACTGCTGATCGGTTTCGAGGCGGACAAGTCGTCATTTTGTGAAGGGGGTTCTCCCCCTGAAATACCAGGAAGCAAGGACGCTTATCTGTCAGAAATGATGGATAGGCGTTTTTTTACGGAACGAAAGGAGTGGATGTATGAAGCTGCTGATCAGAAACGTCCATGCAGTGGACAGAGAGCTTGACGTAACGACAGATATTCTGGTCGTTGACGGCAGGATCGCGAAGATGGCACCGAGGATCACGGAGCCCTGCGACGGGATCGAGGATCGTGTGATCGACGGCAGAGACCTGACGGCCATGCCGGGTCTGTTCGATATGCATGTGCATTTCCGGGATCCGGGTCAGACCTACAAGGAGGACATCCTGACCGGATGCGCTGCGGCGCTGGCCGGCGGCGTGACCGGTGTGCTGACGATGCCGAACACCAAGCCTCCGGTGGATTCCCCGGAGATCCTGAAGTATATCCGGAAGAAGGCCAAGGGCACAGGCGTTGCCGTCTATCCGGTCGCCTGCATCACCCAGGGCATGGAGGGCGGCGAGCTGACCGACTTCGCGGCTCTGAAAAAAGCGGGCGCTGCCTGCCTGTCCGATGACGGCAGACCCGTGAAGAATGCTGAGCTGATGCGTCAGGCGCTCGCTGCGGCAAAGGAGCAGGGGATGCTGGTGGCATCGCACTGCGAGGATCTCGACATCATCGACGGCGGCATCATGCACCGCGGCTCCGTTTCTGAGGAGCTCGGTGTGAAGGGCATGGACAGAAGCTCGGAGGACTACATTACCGCGCGTGAGATCATCCTCGCCTCGTCCGTGGGCGCAAGGGTACATATCTGCCATGTCAGCACGAAGGGCAGCGTGGACATTATCCGCGAGGCAAAGCGGCTCGGTGTGCAGGTGACTTGCGAGACAGCGCCGCATTACTTCATGCTCACGCATGAGAAGCTGCGTTCGAGAGATGCCAACGACCGCATGAACCCGCCGCTGCGCGAAGAGACCGACCGCGCCGCGATCGAAGCAGCCGTCCTCGACGGGACGATCGACTGCATCGTGACCGACCATGCACCGCATTCCCCGGAGGAAAAGTCGAATTTTGAGCTTGCCCCCAACGGCATCGTAGGTCTGGAGACCTCGCTTGCCGCATCGCTGACGGCGCTGTATCACACGGGCAAGGCGACATTGCAGCAGATCGTGGAGCTGATGAGCATCCGCCCGCGTGAG
>JAGADP010000130.1 GCA_017828885.1 Oscillospiraceae bacterium
GTCTTGATGCAGGACATTTCGCGAAGAACAACCAAAGCCCGGTGGTAAAAGCATACTATGAGAGCGACTTCGCTTGGACGTTCCACCTCTTGTTAAAGGAGGAACTGGAGAAGTACGGCTTTGAGATCATCACGACCAGGGCAGCACAGGCGAAGGATCTCGGGCTCGAAGCCAGGGGCAGGAAGTCCGCCGGCACTGAATATCCGGTTTTTACACCAGTCAAGAAACCGTACAAGTTTACGATCGTCAAAACTGCGAAGTCTAAGGGCGGCGGGACATGGGACAACCTGAAATCCAATGGCTGGATCAATATCAGTGCGAAGTTCGGCAAGAGGATCTGATACTATTTTATACGTGTTCTGCAAAAATCACACCCGCCCGGGATCATTCGACCGGGCGGGTATTTTTGAGGGGCAGGTGTCGTACAAAAGAACATCGCCGCTCTTCCATTTGAAAGAACGGCGATGTTTCTATAAAAAGCTGGTCTGAGTGACGGGACTTGAACCCACGGCCTCTACCACCCCAAGGTAGCGCGCTACCAACTGCGCCACACCCAGACCTATATGGGGTATTGGTGGCAACCCACCGTGTAATATTATACCACAGCGGGAACCGTTTGTCAAGTCTTTTTTTCAAAAAATGCAGTGAAAATCTGCGCAATAAAACAGCCGCAGCGCAGGAGCTGCGCCGTGATGCTAATGAGAGACCCGGCGTGCGCCTGCCAGCGGGGGCTCCCCGTGTGCGAACTGCGCCTGATAAAGCTGCGCATAGAAGCCATCCTGCTGGAGCAGTTCGTCGTGGGTGCCCTGCTCGATAATGTTGCCGTCCCGCATGACAAGGATCCGGTCGGCCGTGCGGATGGTCGAGAGCCGGTGTGCGATGATGAAGCTCGTCTTGCCCTGCATCAGCTTCTCGAAGGCGCGCTGGATGCGGTGCTCCGTGCGCAGGTCGATGGAGCTGGTCGCCTCGTCGAGGATCAGCATCGGCGGATCGGTCAGCATGATGCGGGCGATGCACAGGAGCTGCTTCTGCCCCTGCGAGAGCCCGGAGCTGTCCGAGATGGGCGTGTCATAGCCCTGCGGCAGACGGCGGATAAAGCCGTGCGCATGGGCAGCCTTTGCAGCGGCCTCGATCTCTGCGCGGGTCGCATCGGGCTTGCCGTAGGCGATATTCTCCGCCACCGTCCCCGTGAAGATCCACGTCTCCTGCAAAACCATGCCAAACTGCCCACGTAGCGCATCCCGTTGGAGCGCGGTGGTCTCGGTGTTGTCAAGGGTGATGCAGCCGCCCTGCACCTCGTAGAAGCGCAGCAGCAGATTGATGATCGTCGATTTGCCGCAGCCGGTCGGCCCCACGATGGCAATGCGCTGTCCGGGCGCGACTTTGGTGGAAAAATGGCGTATCAGCGGCTTTTCTGGCAGGTAGGAGAAACTCACGTCCCGGAAGGCGATGCTGCCTGTGCAGCTCTCCGGCACGAGTGAATCGGCATCAGAAGGCTCCGAGTCGGCATCGAGCACCTCAAAGACGCGCTGCGCACAGGAAACGGCATTCTGGAGCTCCGCAATGACGCCGGAGATCTCGTTGAACGGCTTGGTGTACTGATTGGCGAAGCTCAGGAAGGACGCCAGACTGCCGACGCTCATCGCACCGATCCACGGCACTGCGCCGACGGCTCCGAGCGCACCTGCCAGTCCGACGGCCGCATAGATCAGCCCGTTGACAAAGCGTGTGGACGGGTTGCTGATCGAGGCGAAGAAGGTCGCCCGCCGTCCTGCTGTGCCGAGCTCGGAATTGATCGCGGTAAAGCGCTCCACGGCTCTGTCCTCGTAGGCAAAATCACGCACAAGCGCCGGATTGCCCGCCAGCTCCTCGGTCAGGGCGCCAATGCTGCCGCGCAGCTCCGACTGCCGCGCAAAGGCGCTGTGGGAGAGGGAGGTGATCTTTGCCGCCACGAACAGCGAGACCGGCGTCAGCAGCACGACCAGCACCGTGATGCGGACATTGATCGTCAGCATGAAAATGAGCGTGCCCACGATCGTGACAACGCCCGAAAAAAGCTGTGCAAAGCCCTGCAACAGACCATCCGAGAGGATCTCGATGTCGGAGATGACCCTTGCGATGATGTCGCCGCGGGCATTCCGGTCGATATAGGAGATGGGTACGGTGCCGAGCTTCTGCATTACCTCAGTGCGGAGCTCCTTCACGGTGCCGAACGCGAGGCGGTTGATGCAGAGCGCCGCCAGCCATTGAAAGACGGCAGAAACAAGCACGGTGCCGCCAAGCAGCAGCACCGTCCGGGCAAGTCCGTTGTAGTCCACCTGTCCCGCACCGACGGCAAAGTCCACGGCATCGCCGATCATGATCGGTACTGTCAGCGAGAGCGACACGCCGATCAGCGTACACAGCACGGTCAGGATGAGATACTGCCGGTAATGCCGGGTATAGCGCAGGATGCGCAGGATCGTTTCACGCATGGTGTATCCTTTCTCTGTCAGGGCGTGACCTGTGTCTGCCGGTAGATCCTCCGGTAGGCGGTCGGGGTCATGCCGACATGGCGCTTGAACTGGCGCATGAAATAGACGTCTGTCTCGAAGCCGCTCTGCTGGGACACGGAGGCGATGGCGTCGTCGGTCGTCTCGAGCAGGTGCTTGGAGCAGGCGATGCGGCTGGCGATGACATCCTGTGTGCAGGTCGTGCCGAATGCCGCCAGATAGATCTTGTGGAAATACGGCCGGCTGATGCCGAGCTCCTCGCAGATGTCCTGGATGAACCAGCTCTCCTCGGGGTGCTGGTAGATCTTGTGGCGCAGCGCCGAGAGCTTGTCATAGTGCGGCACCTCGGCAGCGCGTGCCACTGTGCCGTCCGAGGCCTCCCACAGAAGGCAGACCAGCAGATTCAGCGCGTGGACGCCGATGGCTCTGGAGGATTCTGTATCCGAACTGCGCGATTCGAGCAGCAGCTTCCAGACCTCCTCCACGACGAGCGGCCTTGCGAGCGTGTGGAGCTCCTTGATCCCGAGCCCCCGCTCGCGGAGTTCCCGCAGATAGTGGGACGAAAGGCGCAGATGCAGGTATCTGCTGAAAGCATTGCCCTGCGGTTCAAGGCGGATCCGCCCCTCCTCGAACGGGTGGATCAGAAATGTGAACGGCTGCATATAGTACTGCCGGTCATTCAGCCGGACAGTGGACCGGATGCCGCACATGAGTACGAAAAAATCGTTCTCCGGCATGGTGGTGCTCAGAATGAGCGGCTCGGACTGTGTCTGCTGGCCGCAGTTGATCAGGCTGATCTCGCTTGGTTCAAGCATAGATGGCTCCCTCTTTCCTGTCTCATGACATAATATGGCAACGGTCTGACGATCTGCCGCCGCTTCCCCAAACTGCGGGCGGCATTTCTTTTCAACAAACCGATTGTCGTTTTTCTATACTATTATCTTACTACATTCTGGCACGTTTGTCAAGCATTTTGCGAATCTTTTTTCAGGATTCTTTTGTGCAGTTAAACTGCGGGGAATATTTTTTTCTCGAATCCCTTGACATTTCACGGAGAATTGTGTAAAATAAAATTGATAGGATGTATATGGAAAATTATGGAAGTATGGCAAACGTGCCAATATCACACAGGGGGTTTTAGAATGCCGTCAGAGACATTTTTCCGGCTGCCGGAATCGAAACAGGAGCGTATCATGCAGGCGATCAAGGACGAGATCGCAAGAGTACCCTACGAACAGTTCTCCGTCGGGAACGTCATCAAGGAGTGCGACATTTCCCGCGGGAGCTTCTATCAGTATTTCGCCAACAAGGAGGACATCTACCTCTTTCTCATCTCAGATTACCAGAAGCTCATCATCCAGATCATCACCGAGAAGCTCCAGACCAACGGCGGCGACATCTTCGATGCAGTATGGCAGGCCTACCGCCATGCGGTGCGGATGCTCTGCTACAAGGATCCGCGGACGTTCCGCTTCAATCTGTTCTGTAACCTCCACCTGTTCGACACGGTATGGCAGCAGGACGGCTCCATGCAGGAGCGCATCCAGAATTTCGAGCTGGTCAAGGACTTCATCAGCACTGACTGCCTGACGATCAAAACCGAGGACGAGATCCGGACGCTGTACTCCATCCTCATCAGCACGGCACTCAAGGATGTGGCCTACATCTTTATCACAGAGGACACCGAGCAGCAGGTGCTCGAGCGCTACCAGGCGAAGATGGATCTCATGAAGAAGGGTTTCTACAAAGAGCCCAATGCATAAATGTAAATAATTTTTACCGTCTTGTAATGCCCCTGCTGCTTGACAACAGGGGCTCTTCGTGCTATAATGATACTGGAAATGCAGGAACACTGATCACGCATGGAGGGATAAGCCTATGAAAAAATCAATGCATCTTGCAAGAAACCTTGTCGCAGGCGGCGCTGTGCTGACAGTTGTGACCTGTGCCGTGGCACCGCTGATGCTGAAAACAGGCATCAAGGCGCTGAAAAAGGCTGCTGACAAGTTTCAGTTTGACCCCGCGTCAGGGCGTATCACCCCGAAGGATCAGGATGTGATCGTGCTGCAAAAGGGCGCCTATTCGATCGAGACCGAAGACGAGACTTCCGGGAGGTGACGCAGATGGATATTTTTGCTGATGATATTGCAAAACAGGCGATGGAAGCCATCAACCAGCGGATCCGGAACATGACCACGCTCAACATCGTGGTGGTCGGCAAATCCGGTGTCGGCAAGAGCACGCTCATCAACTCCGTATTCCGGGAGAACCTTGCCGAAACAGGTATCGGCCGCCCGGTCACGCAGTCGATCCGCTGCATCACAAAGCCGGATTTCCCGCTGGCGATCTACGATACACCGGGCTTTGAGCTCGGCAAGAAGCAGCAGGCTGCCGTCAAGGACGAGGTGCTGAAGATCATCCACGCCGGCAACACCGGTCACGACATCAACAAGGCCATCCATGCGCTGTGGTACTGCGTCAATGTCGGCTCTAACCGGACATTTGACGAGAGCGAGCTCGAATGGCTCCGCAGCTTCACCGAGGAGAACCGCCTGACGAGGGTGCCGGTCTTCATCGTGCTGACCCAGGCCTTCCCGAAGAAGAAAGCGGAGGAGATGAAGCGCTGCATCGAGAGCGAGAACCTTGAGATCTGCAAGGTCTGCCCGGTGCTGGCGCAGGATATTGATTTTGACGAGGAGTATGTCGCCAAGGCTTACGGACTCGATACGCTGATCGAGGTCATGGGACAAGTCCTCCCGGACGAGCTCCAGGACACGCTCATGAACGTGCAGAAGGTCTCGCTCAGGGCCAAAAAAAACGAGCCCATGCAGCCGTGGCCGCCGCAGTTGCGGCCGCTTTCGGTGAGGGCTTTGCGCCGGTACCCTTTGCGGATGCGGCCATGCTGATCCCCACGCAGGTGGCAATGATCGCCAGCATCACGGCCATTTTCGGCCTCGATGTGGACAAGAGCGTGCTGACGGGCTTTGTCTCCTCGGCGCTCGGCTCCGGCGGTGCCACGATCGTGGGACGCACCATCGCGACGAATCTGCTCAAGCTCGTGCCGAATCCTGGCACGATCGCTGTGGGCGGCACGATCTCGGGCGCAACGGCGGGCATCGTGACGACTGCGCTCGGCGAGGCGTATATTCTGCTGATGGAGCAGATCTACCTCGGCACGATGCGCGCGGAGGATCTGACCACGGAAGCAGGCTCCAACAAGCTCAAGGAGCTTCTGTACAAACGCAGGAAAAAGCCGCTCCCGGACGAGGGCATAACAGAATAAACCAGCAAGAGGAGGCGCCTGCCTCCTCTTTGTCTGTTAAAGAGCAGATTTGCAGGGGATGGCAGTCAAATTCGAGAGGGCGCAATGTCAACCATTTGACAGCTTGCTCCGCA
>JAGADP010000131.1 GCA_017828885.1 Oscillospiraceae bacterium
GTCACTGTCAACGGCGGCGACATCAGCATCCACACCTACGAGGGCTCGGACTTCGAGCCGTCTGCTTCCAATCCCGGCACAGACCCCGGTTCCAACCCCGGATGGCAGTTCCCCGGCTGGGGCGGCGATAACGGCGGCGGCAATCCCGGCGGCGGCTGGTCATTCCCCGGCTGGGGCTGGGATGACAGCGGCCACGACCTCGGTCTCGATTTCAGCGCCAAGGGCATCAAGGTCGGCAACGGCGATGCCAACATCGGCGGCACCATCAACATCAACGGCGGCAAGGTGACGGTCAATTCCACCGATGACGGCCTGCACTGCGGCGATACGCTGACCGTCAACGGCGGTGAGCTCACAGTCGCCACCGCAGACGATGCGCTCCACAGCGACCAGTACCTCTACATCCAGGGCGGCAAGCTGCTTGTGACGGATTCCTATGAGGGCGTTGAGGCCATGCAGATCTTCGTGAAGGACGGCGACCTGACGATCTATGCCTATGACGATGCGCTCAACTCCGGCCAGAAGGATGCGGCGAAGACCGTCCATGTCGGCAATGACAACTGCATCCTCCAGATCGACGGCGGCACGATCCATGCCTATGTGACGAACAATGCCGAGGGCGATACCATCGACTCCAACGGCAAGATCATCATCAACGGCGGCTTTGTCTATGCAGAGGGCTCTGTGGACGGCCCGGATTCCGCGATGGATTCGGACGGCGAGATGATCGTCAACGGCGGTACGCTCGTGGCGATCGGCGGCCTCGGCCTCGGCGAGATGCCGGTGGACAGCTCCCAGCAGTGCTGTCTGTACTGGGGCGACCGCTCCAACAAGTACCAGAGCGGCAGCGTCATCAAGCTGCTCGACGCCAACGGCACGGAGCTCCTGTCCTACACGGCGGCACAGGCGTTCAAGAGCGCCATCATCAGCTCGGCCGATGTCAAGAAGGGCAACCACTATCAGCTCACGGTGGACGGCCAGACGGTCGCAGAATTCGATGTCAATGCTGCACTGACCAAGCAGGGCGATGAAGGCTCCATGGGCATGGGCTTCTGATCCTTATCACATATCGCATAAATGCTCCCCCACAGTTCCGGCTGTGGGGGAGCATGTGTTTTCCGCAAGGGAAATGCAAAAACTGAGGGAGCATCTGCCCCCTCAGTCCGGTTCTGGTTATGCGGTCGTTGCCGTTGTATCCGTCTCCTTCTTCTTCTTGCTCATCATGATAGTAGCGGTACCCAGCGCACCGACCACGAGGCCTGCCACGCCTGCAAGCGCTGCAATGCCGGTGGAGAATACAGAGGAAGTCTCAGATGCGCCGCTGCTCTTCCAGAAGAAGTAGAGCTTCTTGCCCGGCTCATAGCAGTATGCCTCATCGGCAATGTCCACATACGAATCATACGTGAACAGATGCAGACCGCCATTGCAGTTGATCGGGAGCTTGTTGCTGCCGGTTTGCAGCTTCAGCGAATCTGCCAGGATCGGATCGCCCTTCTTCGGGGACTTCACCGTGTAGAGCGCCAGCCACTGCTTGCCGGTATCGCAGTTGAGATCGGCAAGGTCGCCGCAGCCCCACTCGTTGTAGTGGTTCACGCCGTTCTGGGGATCCTCTACCCTGCTGTAGTCCTGACGGTTGCACTTGACCGCCTCATAGTAAACATACTGATCAAATTCAATGTTCTTCTTCTCGACGCCGTTGGCATCCGTGGTGTAGCTGACAATGTCCGCCTCATCAACAATGTAGTACGGGATCATCGTGAAGTTTCTCTCCTGATAGACCTTTCTCTTCTTGGAGAGCTCGATGCCGGTCGTTACCGCACCATAGATGGCAAGTGCTGCACCGATCGCCGCTACGACACATCCTGCATACAAGCCGCCGCTATATGCGGTTCTCGTAGCAGTTTCTTTTATGGTGACTTCCACCCAGGGACTCTCTGACTGTGAAGTAGCCATTTTTACGGGATCAATGACCCAGACTTTATCGGTTTTGGTCACCACCTCTACCGTGACCTTGCTCAGCTTTGCAGCGACAATACCTGCGACCATCAGGATCGTACCGCCGATCATGCAGGTTAATGAGATCGAATTGTTCCAGGAGAAGAAATCCGTGCTCTCTGTATGATCATCAAAGGGATTTCTCTGCGCTGCCTCCATCATGGCACGATTGGTCAGAGCGACCATGCCGTCCCGGAAGATCGCACGGTTGACGCCGGTGTAGACATCGACCTCCTGCTGCGTGTTGACCTGGTCTGCGATCTTTTCTCTGACCGCACTGACCGCACCCTCTGCATCACATCCGAACTTGATCAGATCCGTCAGCGTCAGGAAGCTGATCGAAGCCCGCTGCCCGTCCGAAAGGGAGGCCGCAAACGGGATAAAGTTGGAATAGCTGCTGTAATTCTCGCCATCCTCCGGCAGGAAGAAGTCATAGAGCGTGTCGCCCCATTCGCCTTCATAGTCCGTCTGCTTTGTCTCGACGTAGACCGGGAAGAGAGTGTACGCTTCTGCGCCCTCTCTGGTCGCCGTGGTGAGCTCTTCGCCCTCCGCATCTGCTTCCTCGATGACAGTGCCGAAGTGCTCCATCACACGGAAATAATAGTCCTCGTCCTTCTCATTGTCACCCTGCAGGAGCTCATTCTCCTCCAGATACGTCTGAACAAACATCAGGTCGGAGCTCACCGCATAGTAACCGCTCGAGAGCTTCTTGGCGTAATCGCCGAAGCGAAGATCCAGCTCGTTCTGCGCTGCGGAGCGGGAGAGGTTCTGTCCCGCCTTCTCCGGGAGCACATACTCGATGTGATTCGCCAGATCCACGCCGCTCAGATCAGAGAGCCGCGCGAGCCAGCCGCCCTCATCCGTATCTGTGGAAAGGCCGATGAGCTGTTCCATAGATGTCACGGTGAAAACAGACCCTTCGAGGATGATCTGCTGGAGGTCGCCGTATTTCACACGATCATTGGCGTTCATCGCTTCATAATCGCTGTCCGACATGTTCTTCTCCTGCATCAGGTCGCCGAGCAGGAGATCGCCGAGCTTCTGCCCGGAGTCGTGGCGGGCGAATCTGCCGTCCACCTCGCCGTCATAATACAGGTTGAGCATGTCGTGCGCCAGCACTGCACGCTGATGTGCCTCGCCCTTGCCGTTTTTGTAGTTCTCGCGATATTCCCGGATCGCCGGCAGGAAGCTGTTGATAAATTCGTCGATCTCGATCTTCTTTTCCTTGACGAGCTCCTCATAATCCTTGAAGCTGTAGCCGACAGACGCCTCCAAGCCGAGCTTCTGCGCCTGCTCTTCCGTCAGCCCCATGTTCATCACCGCCATATCGGTGATGGCTTCGCTCGCGTTGCCGGTGCGGTGGATGCCCATCACAGCCACGGTCTTGGA
>JAGADP010000132.1 GCA_017828885.1 Oscillospiraceae bacterium
AGCCGAAAAAGATGATTTTTATGATCAAACTTTTTTTCTCCAAAAAAAGTTTGCAGGGGTCAAGGGGACAGAGTCCCCTTGTCGCCGTCCGCAGACGGCGAAATCCCCGCCAGAAAGGAGCCCCCACCCCATGACCGTCACCATCACCGCCACCGGCATGGGCGGCACCGCGACGCTGACCCGTGAAGCCGCCGAAGCGATCGACAAGGCGCAGCTTCTGATCGGCGCCGGCCGGATGCTCGAGCCCTACCAGACGAGCAGCAAAGCGCTTTTCATGAGCTACGATCCCGCCGCCATCGCCGAGCGTCTCCGCAGCGGCACCGAGGAACGCGCCGCCGTGCTGATGTCCGGCGATACGGGCTTTTTCAGCGGCACGAAGAAGCTCCTGCCTTTGCTCGACGGCATGGACGTCTGCGTGCTCCCGGGCATCGCCGCGCCCGTCTACCTTTGTGCCAGAGCAGGCCTCTCGTGGGAGCAGATGCACTGTGTCACGCTCCACGGCGCCGAAAACAGCATCGCCGTCCATGTCCGCAGCCACCCGCTGACATGCTTTCTGCTCGGCGGCAGCATCACCGCCGCAGCCCTCTGTGAGCGCCTGATCGCCTACAGCCTTCCGGATACCACTGTCCACATCGGCTGCAAGCTCGGCTGCCCCGAAGAACAGATCCTCTCCGGCCACCCCGCAGAACTGCTCGACACCCCGGCAGAAAAGCTCTGCACCGTTCTGGTCGAAAATCCGGCCTACTGCCCCTATGTACCGAGCGGCATCCCTGACACCGCCTTCGAGCGCGCCAAAGTCCCCATGACCAAGGCAGAAGTACGCTGTCTGGCCGTTTCCGCGTTGAATATCTTGCCGGATGATGTATGCTATGACATCGGCTGCGGCACCGGCTCCGTCACCGTCGAAATGGCGCTCCGCTGCCCGGATGGCACAGTCTGTGCGATCGACAAAAACCCCGCAGCCGTCGCCCTGACCAAAGAAAACCTCCGCCGCTTCTCCTGCGACAACGTCACCGTGCAGGAAGGCAGCTTTCCCGATACCCCGCTCCCGCCGCCCGACAAGGTCTTTTTAGGCGGCACCGGCGGCAAACTCACGACCATTTTAGAGACGATCCACACGGCCAACCCCGCCGCCCGCATCGTCCTGACCGCCGTCACCCTCGAAACGCTTGCTGCCGCCCAGACGGCCTTTGCCGCGCTCGGCCGTGACTGCACCTTCACCCAGATCGCCGTCACCCGCACCCGGCAGCTCGGCAGCCACAACCTCTTCCAGGCGGAAAACCCCGTCTGGATCATCCTTTCAGAAGGACGCTGACACCCGCCCATTCTGCACGCTTACTGCATGAACTACACCAAAGGAGACCGATATGCAGCGATTTCTCATCGCCGGAACCAGCAGCGGCTGCGGCAAAACGTCCGTGACCTGCGCCATTCTGGCAGCACTGAAAAAAAGAGGGATTCAGGCCGCATCCTACAAGTGCGGCCCCGACTACATCGACCCGATGTTCCACAGCACCGTCCTCGAAACGCCCACCCACAACCTCGACAGCTTCTTCTGCACGCCCGAAATGCTGCGCTTTCTGTTCGCACGCTACAGCAGAACAGCCGCCGTTTCCGTGCTCGAGGGCGTCATGGGCTACTACGACGGCGGCGACGGCTCCGCTCATACCATCTCCGGCATCTTAGCGGTCCCGACCGTCATCGTCATCGACTGCAAGGGCATGAGCGACTCCATCGGCGCCGTGATGCAGGGCTACCTGAACTACCGCAAGCCCAACCGCATCGCCGGTTTTCTCTTCAACCGCCTGCCGCTCTCCCTCGTCCCGCTCGTGCAGCGCTTCTGCAAGGAGCTCGGCACGCAGTATTTTGGCTGCATGCCCGCCCATAACATCACCTTCGACAGCCGTCACCTCGGTCTGATCACAGCCGCCGAGCTGCCCGATCTCCAGGAAAAGACCCGCCGCCTCGGTGAGCTTGCCGAGAAGCATATCTTGCTCGACGCCCTGCTAAAGCTCCCCTGCGAGCCGCTCCCGCCGTTCCCGCCCGTTGTCATCAAGCCCCTGTTCGATGGCGATGCACGGCCTGTCATCGCCGTTGCCAAGGATGATGCGTTCAGCTTCTACTACGCCGAGAGCCTTGACCTCCTCGAACAGCTCGGCTGCCGCCTGACCTATTTTTCACCCATGCACAGCACCGCCTTCCCGGAGGCAGACGGCCTCCTGCTCGGCGGCGGCTATCCCGAGCTCTACGCAAGCGACTTAGCAGCCAACCACGCCGTCCTGTCCGCCATCCGCCGCCGGATCCTCGAAGGCATGCCGGTCATCGCGGAATGCGGCGGCTTCCTCTACCTGCATAAAATGCTCATGGATGCAGAAGGCTATTACTACCGCCTTGCCAACGTCATCAGCAGCGACGGCTACAAAACGGAAAAACTCCAGCGTTTTGGCTATGTCACGCTGCAAGCCTCGGAGCCGAATCTGCTCTGCGGCAAGGGCGGCACCCTCCGCGCCCACGAGTTCCACTACTGGGACAGCACCAACCCCGGCAGCAGCATGACCGCCGTCAAGCGCAGCGGCCAATCCTATCCCTGCTGCTATACGACGCCGACCATGTACGCCGGCTTCCCGCATCTCTATCTCTGGTCTGCCCCGGACGTCGCAAGAAGATTCGTCCTGAAGTGCGGAGAAAAACACCGATGAAGCTTCTCACCGCCGTCCTTCCGCTGCTGCTCGGCTTCCTGCTCGATGCACTCTTAGGCGACCCCTACAGCATGCCCCACCCCGTGCGCCTCATCGGCAAGCTGATCGCCGCCCTCGAAGCCTTCACCCGGAAGCATTTCCGGAACCTCCGCATCGGCGGCGCCTGTCTGGCACTGACCGTACTGCTCTTCTCCGGCGGCATCCCTCTCGGCATCCTGCTTCTCTGCTACCGCCTGCACCCCATCGCCGGCATTGTGGCAGAGAGCATTTTCTGCTACTACCTCATTGCCGCCCGATGCCTGCGCGACGAGAGCATGAAGGTCTATGCCGCAGCCAAAACCCACGACACCGAAGCCGCCCGCCAGGCCGTCTCCATGATCGTCGGCAGAGATACCGCCGTCCTTGATGAGAGCGGCATCCTCAGAGCCGCTGTGGAGACCGTCGCCGAGAATACCTCCGACGGCGTGACCGCCCCGCTCTTCTACATGGCCTTCGGCGGCGCCGTCCTCGGCTTTGTCTATAAAGCCGCCAATACGATGGACTCCATGCTCGGCTACAAGAATGAGAAATACGCCGACCTCGGCTTTGCCGCCGCCAGAACGGACGACATCCTGAACTTCCTCCCGTCCCGCCTGACCGGTCTGCTCATGTGCATCGCAGCGCCCCTCGTCGGCCAGGACGGAAAAAACGCCCTGCGCATCTGGCGAAGGGACAGACGGAAACACGCCAGCCCCAACTCCGCCCAGACCGAAGCCGCCTGCGCCGGAGCTTTGCACATCCGGCTGGCCGGCGATGCCGTTTATGGCGGTATCCTGCACAAAAAGCCCTACATCGGCGACGACGACCGCCCCATCCGCCCCGGCGACATCCCCGCCGCCAACCGCCTGATGTACGCCGCCTCGATTTTGATGCTCCTCCTGAGCTGCGGCGTCCGTCTGATGCTCTATCTGTTCATCTGAATCATGGAAAGGAGCCCCTGCACAAAGCATTTTTGCAGAGCTCCTTCCCGCTCACACTAACCGGGATCCGGAGGTCATATTCCAATGAAAAAAGCACTCAAGATCACAGGGCGTATCTTGCTGATACTACTGTTGCTGCTTCTGCTGTTCACGCTGATCACATTCATCGTGCATCGTGTCAGGACATCACAGGAAACAGCGCTGCTCAAAGAGAAGGGCTATTACAATCCCGTGTCAGTAGGAGACTATTCGCTGAATGTCGCCGCATTCGGCAAGGAAAACGGGGATCATACGATCGTGTCGATCGCGGGGCTTGGCATGGGCGATTATTCCGTTGCCGAACGGCAGATGACCGAAGCTCTGGAGCAGGATAACAGGGTCGTGTTTGTTGACCGTGCCGGCTATGGATTCAGCGATGACACCGATCATGAGATGACACTGGACTATATTGTCGAGGACTACCGCAAGGCGCTGCAAAATGCCGGGATCGAAGCGCCCTATATCCTCATGGCGCATTCCATCGGCGGCGCCTATGCCAATTATTGGTCGAGCCTGTACCCGGATGAGATCGAAGCAGTCGTTTTCGTGGATGGCAGTCAGCTTGACGAACATGCTTTTGATGACGAGCCGGTCGAAACCGTCGGTCTGGAAGACCATGCGCTGGCGATCCTGGCAAAGCTTGGCTTCAGCAGATATGTGCTCCGGCAGTATGCATTTCTGAAGCCGGACAACTACTCTGCGGAAGAACAGTATCTCTGTGATGCGCTGGATCTGATGACAATGGATTCGATTGCGGTCGAATCAGAAAGCTGTCTGCTTGCGCAGAATGGTCAGGCAGCATGGAACAGCATCGTGACCAATGACATCCCCAAGCTCTATATCTGCGCAAGCTGGGGAATCCAGGACACCGAAGAATTACGGGATTTTCTGGAGTGGTTCGGTACATTGATGGAAAAGAACCATAAGGATCGGAATGCGTTCGGGAATACGAATATAGATGAGGAAAAGCTGCAGAAGCAGGTTGACCAATTGGAACAGCTCAGACAGGATGTGATCTACCCCTATGCCGAGAAAATGGGCAACTGCGAGGTCGTCCTGCTGGGCGGCGATCATCTGATCTATGAGCAGAAGCCCGCAGAATGCGGTGTGCTCATCAAGTCATTTATAGATGGGATCGGAACCTGATCTATGCGAAGAATCCCATCCCCATCACAGGAGGCACCCCATGCAAGATCCCCACGGCGGCAATATCTACACCCACAGCGTAAAGCTCGATTTTTCGGCCAATATCAACCCGCTCGGCACGCCGGATGGCATCCTCAGAGCCGTGACCGCCACAGCAGACCAATGGGCGCACTACCCCGATCCCTCTTGCCGAGTGCTGTCCGTAGCACTTTCAGAGAGGGAGGGGTACCCTGCGGAGCACATTGTCTGCGGCAGCGGCGCGGATGATCTGCTCTTCCGCATCGCCTATGCGTTTCGCCCGAAAACCGCGCTGATCGCGGAGCCCTGCTTCGGCGAATACCGCAGAGCGCTCGAAGCGTCAGGCTGTCAGGTGCTTTCACATAGGGGTCAAAAACCGGCATTTTTTGCCCTTTCGGAGGCAATTTTTTCCGAAATCGAGAAAAAACCCGACATGCTCGTCCTCTGCACCCCCAACAACCCGACCGGTCGGCTCATCGCCCCCGCTCTTCTCGATGCGATCGCGAAAAAATGCGAAGATTTAGGCATTCTCCTCGTCCTCGACATCTGCTTTCTGTCTCTGACAGCAGCCTACGCCCAGAAGCTCCCCCGGACAGCCATCCTCGTGAACGCCTTCACGAAAAGCCACGCGATCCCGGGACTTCGCATAGGCTACGCCCTCTGCCCGGACGCAGAGACCGCCCAAAAGATCCGCGAGCAGGGACAGTTCTGGAGCGTCTCCACCCCCGCCCAGGCAGCCGGCCTTGCGGCACTGCAGGAGGACGCCTATCTGGAAAACGCCCGCACGCTCATCGCAGAGGAACGGCAATACTTAGCCAAAAACCTGACGGCAATGGGCTGTACCGTCTGCCCCTCCGATGCCAATTTCCTCCTCTTCCAGAGCGAACCGGGGCTGGCCGACCGCCTGCTCGGGCAGGGCATTTTGATCCGCTCCTGCGCCAAT
>JAGADP010000133.1 GCA_017828885.1 Oscillospiraceae bacterium
CTTTTTTTCTCCAAAAAAAGTTTGCGGGGTTCCAAGGGGCAGAGCCCCTGGGTCGCCGTCCGCAGACGGCGAAATCCCCCCTACGCCCTCAACCCGAAACTGATCGAAAGCGCATTATCGACCTTCGTCATGGAATCCCTGTCGATCGAGCCCATCTTATCCTTGAGCCGCCGCTTATCAATGGTACGGATCTGCTCGAGGAGGACGATACTGTCCTTCTGCAGGCCGCAGGTCGCCGCATCGAGCGAGATATGCGTCGGCAGCTTGGCCTTGTCGAGGCGGCTCGTGATGGCCGCAGCGATGACCGTAGGACTGTGGCGGTTCCCGACATCATTCTGTACAATAAGTACCGGCCGGATACCACCCTGTTCGGAGCCCACGACCGGACTGAGATCGGCATAGTAAATATCACCGCGTCTGACTGACATAGAAGCACTCCCTTTTCTCCAGCCGCCGGAAGACCGGGGCCGCATGATACAGAACAGCAGCACTGTTCCCGTTGTTAGTATGGAACCGCACCCCGCCGATTATGCAGACAGGTGCAGTTTTTCTCCCCCTGCATCATATGCAGCAGCACCGCGACCCGTCCCCCATGAAACTCCGCCTTGACAAACCCTATAAAATATGTTATACTGTTATAGAGATTGGGGTATAGCCAAGCGGTAAGGCAACGGACTTTGACTCCGTCATTCGCTGGTTCAAATCCAGCTACTCCAACTTTGCGGCATGAGCCGCCGAAACGCCCCAAGTCCACGCTTGGGGCGTTTTCTGTATGATACCTCAGTCATCCTCCCCCATGCGCATCCGTCTGTAGTCAAAATAAAACCGCATACAGCGATAGATCCTGCACCGCGACCGCTGCAAGGAGCGTGTGACCGTCGAAGGCGCCACACCCAGCTGCCGTGCAATGTCGATCGGCCGCTGCTCCTCATAGTAGCGCATCAGCACGATCTGCCGCTGCCGGTCGGTCAGCTCATTGCGCAGCACATCCCGCAGCGCCTCTCTTGCCAGCGCGAGCTGCCCCCGGTTGCCGCCCTGCGGCCCGAGCATGTCTCTTGTCAGAAGCTCGTTTACCTGCCGGTCTGTTCTTCTTGCCATCCGTGCCCTCCTCGCTGTTCAGGTGCTCCTTCATCTCCCGGATCGCATGCAGCAGGTCGATGCGCTCGTACATCAGCAGCTCCCGCCGCCGCTCGAGCGCCTCCCGCTCCTTGGTGCGCAGACCCGGATCCTGCAACGCAGCAGCGATCTGCCGCATCCGGCGCTCCAGCAGCACCCGGCTTTTCTCATATTCCCGGATCATCTTTTCCATGTCTGCCCTCCTGTTCTATTATGAAAACATATGTTCCTTTTCTTTTGCCAAAAAACAGAACACCGTCCCGCCGGGCGCATGTTCTTCTTCACATTTTTCCATACAGCTACCATTTCCAGTATCCATCCGCCCGATACGCCTGACTGCATCCCCCCGCCCTGAGTGGAAGAACGGAGCGCCGGCGCAGCTCTGGCAAACGATACCGCACACCTCCCCGGCATGGCACCGCCATCCAGAACAAGCTCCTCCGCCCGTCAGCACAGCCGATGTCTTGGCCGTAAGCCATTGCTGCACAGCGGGAACTCCAGATGCGAACTTATGTTCTGCTTTCCGGGTGAAAAATGAAGCAAACCCATTTTCAGAAAGTCGTTCTTCACAGCCACAGGCCTGTGACGCCTGCCGGATCCGTGACTGACCGCTTTCCAAAAACCGATCTGCCTGTCAAAACGAACATGTTCCTTACAGAGCGCCCTCCCTGCCCGACCGGCGTCTTGTCCGTAAGCCGCTGCCGCACAGGAGAGAGATCTGAAACCAGAACTTATGTTCTATTTCTATTCTACACCCATTTTCCGATTTTGTCAAGGGGGTTTTGAAAAAATGTTGGAAAAAGAGCAGCCGATCGCCGGCTTTCTTAGCGATTATGCCCATAAGAAGCCCATAAGAGCCCACATGCCCGGCCATAAGGGCAAGCCCGTGCCCGGCTTCGAGATGCTCTCGGCCGTCACACCGTTCGACATCACCGAGATCGAAGGCGCCGACAGCCTGTTCGAGGCCGACGGCATCCTCCGTACCGCCGAGGAACAGACCGCCGCCCTCTACGGGAGCGGTGCCGTCTGCTACAGCGCCGGGGGCTCGACCCTCTGCATCCAGGCGATGCTCGCGCAGATGAAGGCAGAGCGCCGCACCGTCATCGCCGCCCGCACCGTCCACCGGGCGTTCCTGAATGCCTGTGTCCTCCTCGGGCTCGAGGTGCGCTATGTCTTCCCGGATAATGGCAGCCTCCTCTCCGGCAGCTATTCCCCTGCAAAATTTGCCGCCGCTTTGCAGGATGCCGTGCAAAAAGGCGAACGCCCCTGCGTCTACGTGACGAGCCCCGACTACCTCGGCGGCATGCAGGACATCGCGGCGCTGTCCGCCGTCTGCAAACAGTACGGCGCCCCGCTGCTCGTGGACAATGCCCACGGCGCGCACCTGGCCTTCCTCCCGGAGAACCGCCATCCCATCGCCCTCGGCGCGGACTACTGCTGCGATTCGGCGCATAAAATGCTCCCCGCCCTGACCGGCGGCGCATGGCTGCACTGCAAAAACGCCGCCATGAAGCCACTGATGAAGCAGCACATGCAGCTCTTCGGCTCGACCAGCCCGTCCTATCTCATTTTACAGTCGCTTGAAGCCAGCACCTACTGGCTGAAAAACGGCGGCACAGAAGCCGTCCGGCATATCGCAGCGGAAATTGCCTCCCTCCGTGCAAAGCTCCCGCAATATCACTTCCTCGGCGATGAGCCCTTCCACCTGAGCATCGCCGCCGACGGTATCCGCCTTGCCGGAACGCTCCGGCAAAACGGTGTCGAATGCGAGTACGCCGATAAGACCTGCCTCGTGCTGCTCCTCTCCCCCATGACAGAGCCGGATGAGCTTGCCCGCCTCGGGGAAATCCTTGCCGCCATAGATCCCGGCACCCCCGCAGCAGCCCCGCCCCTCCCGGAGCCGTCCACGCCGGCGATGCCCCTCCGGGAAGCCGCCCTCGCCCCCTGCGAGATGCTGCCGCTGTCCGCCGCCGAAGGACGCATCTGCGGCCCCGTACAGGTGCCATGCCCGCCCGCCGTCCCGATCGTCATGAGCGGCGAGCGCATCACCGGCGACTGCCTCCGGCTGCTTGAGTTTTACGGCCTGAAGCAGATCTGCTGCGTGAAGCAGGGCTGAGAAAGCAGACAGTGTTATTTTTCATTTCCCCTTGTTTTTTCCATCGTTCTATGCTATACTGTAGAAAAGTGAAGTCATCTCCGCCAAAACAGCATTGCCATCGCAGGGATTGTACTGGCAAAATGCACAATGGAGATGGTCACGTTTTGTCACTTATCACAAATATCAGTTTTTTTTCAAAAAACAGTATCCTTTTCTCCAGCTCGTTCGTCTTAACAGATGTCAGTAAAACATACGTTGACTGCTTCACCGGATGTCATAAAGCAGCTCCAAAATGCATTGCCCCAAAGGCAGAAAGGACAAAAACATGAAGACATTAGCAGAACTGATGCAGGAAGTCGCAGGTTCCGAAGAACTCCAGAAGGAACTGACCGCGATCAAGGACAGCGAGACCCTCGAAGCTTTTTTCAAAAAGCATGACTGCGGTGCAACAGCCGAGGAATTCCTGGGCGCTGACGCAGAGGGCGCCATCTCCGATGAAGAGGTCGAAGCAGTTGCAGGCGGCATGAACCCGCAGACTGCAAGCGCAATGATCCGTAAACGGATCCTCACATTCAATAAAAAGTTCATACCGAGCGGCACCGAAGAGGCTGCGTCTCCTGCTTCCCCGAGTGGACTCTCTGATGATTTCATCAAAGCATGCAAGGATCTCAAAGATGCGCAGCATGATGAGCTCGATTACCACAAGGAGGATCTGTCCCTCATACATACAGTTTGATCTAAGGCAACACCGCCCAAAGACCGCCTGACGGCTCAGCACGTCATCTGCTTGCATCTTTTCCGCCATCTTGCACAGTTCCTCTTTGCGATACATACAGTATCGCGTCGTCGTCACTGTACAATCTGACAAAAAACCTGCGGCGCATCTGACGTTCTGTCCTTTGTGCGGTATTGCCCTAAGAAGAATCAGAGATCATCATACATTGCCTGCGGGCAGAAAGGATAAGACCATGAAAACATTAGCAGAACTGATGCAGGAAGTCGCAGGTTCCGAAGAACTCCAGAAGGAACTGACCGCGATCAAGGACAGCGAGACCCTCGAGGCTTTTTTCAAGAAGCATGACTGCAATGCAACAGCCGAGGAATTCCTGGCTGTTGAGGGAGAGGGCGCTCTCTCCGATGAAGATGCCGAAGCAGTCGCAGGCGGCATGAACCCGGATACCGCAGGTGCGATGATCCGTAACCGTATCCTCACGTACAGGAATCTGTTAAAAACGGTCGGCAAGACTGAGGTCGAAAAGGAGATCGCGAGTGAGCAAGAACCGGCTACCGGCGTTCCGGTAGACATCATCGAAGTAAACAAGAAGATCATATTAGACCGCATCGCTGAGCAACCTGTTGATTTTGATAGTAAGCTCTGAGAGATAACACAGCCCCACGGGCGGAAAGGATCAGACCATGAAGACATTAGCAGAACTGATGCAGGAGATCGAAGGCTCCGAAGTGCTCCAGAAGGAGCTGGACGCGATCAGCGGCAGCGAGAATCTTGCAGCATTCCTGAAACAGCATGACTGCGATGCAACAGTCGAGGAATTCCTGGCTGTTGAGGGAGAGGGCGCTCTCTCCGATGAAGATGCCGAAGCAGTCGCAGGCGGCATGAACCCTTCGTCTGGAGTAATGCGTCAGCGGTTGAACACGCTGAGACAAAAGATGCTGCAAGGCAAAACCGTGAAAGTCACCCAGCCGGTACTGGCTGCGCCTGTAACGGTTGAGCCGGAAGAGGAAGAGCCTGTATTGGGTACGCCTGTAACGGTAGAGCCCGGACTGGATCCGGACGTTCAGGCGATCATTGACGCGAACAAAAAGCTCTTGCTCGGCCAATAAAGCAGCTTGCAGTCCCAAAAAGGATCCGGATACGGAGCCCATACAAAATTCATTGCCCAACGGGCAGAAAGGACAAGAACATGAAAACAATCGTAGAACTGATGAACGAGGTCGTAAATTCCCCGGAGCTCCAGAACGAGCTGAACGCGATCGAGGACAACGAGACCCTTGAAGCATTCCTGAAGAAGCATGACTGTGCCGCAACAGCCGAGGAGTTTCTGGCCCTTGCAAATTCCGATACAGAGGGTGCCATCTCTGATGAAGATGCCGAAGCGGCTGCAGGAGGCATGAACCCCAATAATATAACTTCAAGAATGGTCAAAAACCTGAGGACATCAAGTGCCCGCATAAAGCAAAAACCCACCACTACCACTGCTGCTACTTCCACTACTGCTAATTCCAAACCGGCTGCGCCTGGTGATACAAATGTGGATACCTACGTTGATATCTCTGGCAGCGTACTGCCCACAGCAGGACTCGATGATCTGAAGGGCATCTCTCCCATTCAGCCGTTATAAGAAGCTGACAAAGTGAATGAGGAAAGCAAGGCGGTCTGCTGACCGTCTTGTTTTTTCAGCGATGAAAAAAGTGAAAAAAGCCATAAATATCCCGCCCCTCATCCGTATCATAAACAGAAGCCGCCTGACCGGCGAAAAAGGAGGACTGCATATGAAACGCTTACTGACATTCTGCCTGCTCGCCGCACTGCTCTGCACGGGCTGCGGCATGATGACCGAAGAGATCAGCCGCCCGGAGCTCGATGCCGCCGCACCTGCCGCCACAGATGACCTACAGCTGCGCCCGGAGCCCGTAACGGACACGGAGCCTGCGCCCGTGGCTGTCGCATCCATGCCGACGGACTTCAACAGCATCACCGATGATATGGCGCTCGAGCGGCTCTACTGCCAGTTCGGCAATGAGGCATTCATCGAGGGCTACTGCACCCCGGCGGAGAGCTTCGATCTCTGGCTGGCGCCGCCGGACTGCGACCTGCAGCAGGCGCTCGCCAAGAACGAGCCCAATGCGCAGATGGAGCTGCTGGACGAGAACGATACCTATACCATGTGCGATTATCCCGAGCTCGATGAAGCCCCGACCGTCTCGCCGAATTACCTCCGGCAGGATGAGGAGGGCATCCTATGGTACTCCGGGCAGATGAACGAGACGCAGGTGCTGGAGACCTTCGACCTGATGACGCATGACAGGAAGCTCCTTGCGCGGTGGTATGTGGACGACCCGGAGATCAAGGTCATCGCCTACGACTTCATCGCCGTGAAGGACAACGGCGACGGCACGGCGGAGCTCGGCTGGTACTGCTATCTGATCGACCGTGACATGCATGATGCCTTCCTGGAGTGGAACCAGATGCGCACGATCGAGCTGAACGGACAAGAGCCCGCGCCGCCGGCACAGAAGATCGTCTATGACATCGAGCTGACCCTCGAGAAGAACGAGATCCTTCTCGGGCAGGACGACCCGCAGATCGTGGTGCGTGCGGTGCCGCCGGCAGATTGCAAGCCGGAGGGCATTTCGCTCATCGACGCGGCGACCGGTGCGAATCTCCTCTGGCTGGTGGATGACAATGACTACGAGAAGCACGGCGACAACATCCAGGGCGACGGCTGGTACTGCAACAAATACACTGTGGATACGCAGTTCGGCGCCGACCCGAATGTCTCCGAGTCGAAGACATGGGCGCTGATGGCGCAATTCGAGCAGGACGGCGTGCTGCATCGTTCCGACACGCTCGAACTGACCGTCACCGAGCCCTTCTCGAACAAGGAGCTCTCCCAGATGGAGCATGTGAACGACGTCATCAGCACCATGACGTCCTCGGATTCGTGGAAGCAGGCCAATGCCGCGACCCGCAGCGCAGTGGCAGCCGAGACCTTGCAGATCTTAGCGGAGGACGGCTTCATCGTCCCGGGCAGCATCCACGAGGAAACAAGCATGGTGACGTTCAAGTATGCCTGCGGCGTGAGCGGCGGTATCCAGCTGGAGGAGTTTTCGGAGAGGTATAACTGAGGAGGACGAAGATGGACTATATCGCTTTGATCCAGAAGAAATACGGCGACGCCTGCCGGCTTTGTCCGCCTTTGAGCAAGGAGGACTACGAAACCGCCGTGCAGCGTCTGCCTGCCGAGCTGCTGGCGATCCTACAGCGCAGCAACGGCATCGAGGAGCTGATGACCCACCCGAAGGTCGATGACGGAAAGCCCTTCCCGATCGGCTATATCGTGTAC
>JAGADP010000134.1 GCA_017828885.1 Oscillospiraceae bacterium
CTTCGTCTGTCGTATCTGCGGAGGTCTCGGCTTCGGCTTCGGTCTCGGTCTCAGCGGCAGTTTCCGTTTCTGTGACGGCTTCGCTCACGGGATCCACAGCGGGTGCGGAAATCTCTGCCTTCTTGCCGCACCCCGTCAGGGCGAGGGCGCAGAACAGCAGGATCAGTGTTTTTGCATGTTTCATAGATCTCTCTCCTTATCTTAGCTCGGGGTGTTTTTTGTACATTGTGTACATTATAAGACAAAATGCGCCATCTGTCAAGATGCAGTGTCCGGCTTGCTGGTAGAAATTTGCGACGGATCATACAGCGGCGTGTCCAGTCTGGACAGGCCGAGAAGCCGCTCATGCAGCCGGGTGCGATCCCAGAAATTGACATCCCTATACGCGCCAGCGCCGCCAGGCGATAAGATCAGCCACGAATCGGAGAGCTTGATCGGCATATAGCAGTAGTGCCCGAAATAAGGCGGTTCCGAATCATAGCAGATGCCTGCTCGATCCAGTGCTTCCTGCACAAGCATTGCTGCCTTATCTGCATCGAAGACATCCGGTGCTGCTGCATATTCCTCGCCGTCAATGGTAAGGGATTCCTTGTCCGGGGTGCAGCTCTGGACAAGGTGCAATGTCTCCTTCAGACCGTTTTCCGTCAGGCTCAGAGCAGTGATGTCCATGCCATTATGGGTCTCATCCGTACCGTAGTCAGAGAGTAACAGCAGTCTGCCGTCCTGTAGATAGAGATATGGGAGGAGGGTATTCAACTCCCGGCTTGCTGCCAGTGTACAGGTATCGTTCCCGATGCGGTACCAGTCGATAATGAGCGAAGTCCGCTCCGCACGGACGGTCAGCAGCTCCGGCTTGTCATCGCCGGTCAGGTCGGTCACGAGAGCGCTGATGATGCCCTGTGCATTGTGGGGGAACTCCGGCGAGATGCCCTTTTCCTGATGATGCGCCAGGTCATAGGTGGCATAGCTGTCCGACAAGCCGTAGGCCGGGATCAGATCGGTGCGCAGAAAGCGGTAGGCGATCTCCTCCGGTGTGGAGGCGTTCTGTTCCCGCTGCAGGGCGGTAAAGTCGATGGCTGTCACAATGGAGTCGGTGAAGTAATCATGCCGCATGATGTCCTGCTGCTCCTGGAACATCCCGGAAACGATGCGGATGATCTGCCCCGACGCGATCATATCTGTCATGACCTCCGTATCCGGGATGCGGATGCCGCCTTCACGCAAAGCGTCAAGTGAAGCCTGTGCATACTGCGTAAACTGCGCATAGTAGTCGGATGCGGGAGACTGTAGCTTGCCGTTGATGTAGAAGTCATACGTGCGCTGGTTTTCCCCGGACAGCTTTTCGCTGACATATTGCAGCACAGCAGTCTCCGCAAAGCTGCCGTCAGCGGCACTGAGGACGGTATAGCGCTGGTAATAGGGTGCCGGGTCATCGTTCTTGTGCCCGTTATCGGTTGTTGTGCTGACAAGGAGCAGACTGTCATGCACAGAGAGGCTCACGACCGGAGCGGGGGTGTTCTCTGCCGCCAGGCAGGTGCAGCTGTCGGCGAGCGCATAGCTTTCCCCGGTGGGCGTGTAGAGGTCAAGGATACACGCCTGTGCATCCTGCCGGACGATCAGCAGATCAGGCGTGCCGTCCCCGGTGAAGTCCCGCTCCAGGGCGCTGACGACGCCCTGTGCAGACTTCGGCGTCGGCTGTGCTGCATCGTAGGAGGTGAGCCCGGACAGACCGTATTGCGGGACAAGTGTATCATACAGCCATGCTGCCGCCTTTTCGGACAGCGGCGGCGGGGCAGGGATCACTGTCTCCGTGGGTGCTTCGGTCTCCGGTCCTGTGAGAGCTTCGGTCTCTGCGGCAGTTTCCGTCACGGGTTCTGTCGGGGCGGAGGTGTCTGTCTGTGTGCTGCATCCTGTGAGGGTGAGGATGCAGAGCAATGCGGCCAGTGCCTTGACATATTTCATAGAACTTCCTCCTTTCAAAGAAATCGGGAGAACGCTCCCTTATTACATCCATTATAGGATAAAATGAGAGCAGTGTCAAGCGGAAGGGGGCTGCCTTTTGCCTTTGAAATGTAAAATGTTTGAAAAAACACTTGCAATTTCAGCCAAAAATGAGTATAATAATATTGACTGCCCGGCGCAGGCGGGGCATCCTATATTTTTAAACTGAAAGGAAGAAAAACTATGCTGATTTTAGTAGTCAATGCAGGCAGCTCTTCGCTGAAGTACCAGCTCCTGAACATGGAGGATGAGAGCGTTCTGGCAAAGGGCAACTGCGACCGCATCGGTATCGACGGTCACGTCTCCCACAAGACCGCTGACGGCAGAGAGTATTCTGCTGACTGTGCATTCCCGACCCACACCGAGGCTTTCATGAAGCTCGTTGAGGTGCTGACCACCGGCGACGCTGCTGTCATCAAGGACATGAGCGAGATCTCCGCTGTCGGCCACAGAATCGTACAGGGCGCCGAGATCTTCTCCGAGACCACCCTCGTGACCGATGAGGTCATCGACAAGATCGACGAGCTGCGCGAGCTGGCTCCGGTACACAACCATGCACATGCACTCGCACTGCGTGCCTGCAAGAAGGTGCTGCCGGCTTCCGTTCCGCAGGCTGTTGTATTCGATACCGCATTCCATGCCACCATGCCGGAGAAGGCCTTCATGTACGGCCTGCCGTATGAGGATTATGAGAACCTGCACGTAAGAAAGTACGGCTTCCACGGCACGTCTCACCGCTTCGTTTCCAAGGCGCTGGCAGAGGCAATGGGCAAGGATGTCAAGGATCTCAAGATCGTTTCCTGCCACCTCGGCAACGGCTCTTCTATCACTGCCATCGACGGCGGCAGATCCGTTGACACCACGATGGGCTTCACTCCCCTCGACGGCGTTCTGATGGGCACCCGTACCGGTGCGCTCGATCCGTCTGCTGTGACCTTCGTGATGGAGAAGCACGGCTTCACACCGGCAGAGATGAGCGACTACATGAACAAGAAGTCCGGCTTCCTGGGCGTTTCCGGCGTCGGCTCCGACAACCGCGACGTTTCCGCTGCAGCCGATCAGGGCAACAAGAGAGCACAGCTCTCCAAGGACATGCTCGTATACCAGATCAAGAAGTACATCGGTGCTTTTGCAGCTGCGATGAACGGTCTGGATGCAGTGCTGTTCACCGGCGGTATCGGTGAGAATGCGCCGGACGTTCGTGAGCAGGTATGCGCTGACATGGACATCCTCGGCATCAAGATCGACACCGTGACCAATGCCGGCATCCACGGCAAGCTCCAGAAGGTTTCCCGCGCTGATTCCAAGGTGCAGGTATGGGTCGTTCCGACCAACGAGGAGCTCCTGATCGCAAGAGATACACTGGCGCTGATCTCCAAGTAACAGACTTAAACAGGGGGCTTCGCGCTCCCTGTTTTTTATCGCATTTTTATAGAAGAAAGGGTAGAAAAGGATGAAGGATATGTACAAAGAACTGATGGAAGCTGCCAAGCGGGCGCGGGCGAATGCCTATTGCCGCTATTCGCATTTTGCGGTGGGGGCAGCACTCCTGACGGAGGACGGGTCGGTCTTTACCGGCTGCAATGTGGAGAATGCCGCTTACGGCGAGTGCATCTGCGCCGAGCGGACGGCGGTCGTCAAGGCGGTCTCGGAGGGACACCGGAAGTTTGCGGCCATTGCGATATGCGGTGCGCCGGAGGACGAGGAGCCGGAGAAGCCCTGTCCGCCCTGCGGGGCCTGCCGGCAGGTATTGGCGGAGTTCGGCGGCGGCGAGATGCAGGTCATCCTGACGGATGGCGTGTACACTCTCGGGGCATTGCTGCCGGGTCGGTTCAGCCTGTAAAACGACGCAATCAAGCCATGTCAAAGCTCTTTGACAACGATTTTTGTCGTATGTCAAAGAGCTTTGGTTGCATTTTCACACCACATCTGCTATGATGAGAGCAGCAGGGGATCCACTGCTGAAAGGAGGACGCACGATGGAGCTTGGCAAGACGATCAAGAAGCTCAGAACGGAACAAGGCTGGTCACAGGAGACACTGGCGGAGAAGGCGTATGTCAGCCGTCAGACAGTCTCCAACTGGGAGACGGAAAAGAGCTACCCGGATGTACACAGCCTGCTGATCCTGAGCGATCTGTTCGGCGTGACACTGGACGATCTGGTGAAAGGAGATGTGGAGGTTATGAAAAACACGGTACAGAATGAGGATGCAAAGACCCTGAAGGGGCTGCAATGGCTTGGCGTGGGGAGCCTGTTTGCACTGATGTTCGGTGTGACGGCATTGGTGGAGTACGGCGGCGAGACAGGTAAGCTGCTCGGATGCGTACTGGCCGGGGTGCTGGCGGTCGTGGCATTTCTGGCGTTCCATAAAATGGAGCAGCTCAAGGCAGAGAACGACATCCAGACCTACCGGGAGGTGCTGGCGTTCCTGCACGGTGAAACGCTCGACGATATCGAGAAGCAGCAGGAGCTCAAAAAGCGCAGCGCACGGAAAAAGCTGTACATCGGTGTGGCCGCGGTGGCGGGCGCAGAGCTTCTGTTTGCGGCGGGAATGCTGCTCTGGGAGCTCCTGCGGTGACGGGATATGGCATTATTCATATGAAAATCATACGAAATTTATGCAAGATTTTTGAAAATAGCACTTGAAATTGCACGAAAACTATGCTATAATAAGAAGTACAGTAAGACGCACAAACATGCCTGGCTTTGCCGGCATCATCTATTGCTGAGAGCGGCACCCTGCGCGGGCGTGCCGCTCTTGGTTTTTTCTGCTATGACGGGAGCTGCTGTGAAGCAGCATAGTCCCCGCAGATCCGTTCCGGCGCGCCCTCAGCCCGGATGGTGCCGTCCTGTAGCCAGACACATCTGTCGCAGACGGCGCGGAGCTGTGCGGTATCGTGGGAGACGAGCAGGATCGCCGTGCCGCTGCGGCGTATCTCCTGCAAACGGGCGAAGCATTTTTCCTGAAAGGCGGCATCGCCCACGGCTAAGATCTCGTCGATCAGCAGAATGTCCGAATCCACATGCACGGCGACGGAAAACGCAAGCCGCATATACATCCCGGAGGAGTACGTCCGCACCGGGTCGTCGATGCGGTGCCCGAGCTCCGAAAAACGGATGATGGTCTCCATGCGGCGGTCTGTCTCGGCGCGGGTCAGCCCGAACACGGCGGCATTCGTGCGCAGGTTCTCACGCCCGGTGAGATCGGGGTGGAAGCCTGCGCCGAGCTCGAGGAGGGCGGACACTCTGCCGTGCAGCGTGATGCTGCCTTCGTCCGGGCAGAGGATGCGGCTGACGAGCTGGAGGATGGTGCTTTTTCCGCAGCCGTTGCGCCCGACCAGCCCGACCGCCTCGCCGGGGAGCACCCGGAGGTCGATGCCGTGCAAAACGGTGTGCCGGCCGGCTGAGGGATTCCGGAGAAAGAACAGGTCTTTGAGCTGGGTGCGGACAGAGCCGGCGGGGAAGGACTTGCTGACATGGCACAGCTCGATCGCGTATTCCATCACAACACCTCCGCAAAGCGCTTTTGCAGGCATTCAAAGACATACCAGCCGATGACGAGCGCCGTCAGCCCTTGCGTGGCGGCACAGAGGAGCGCGGCCGGATCGGGCAGACTGCCGCTGTAGAGGATGTCCCGGTAGCAGCCGATCACCGAGGTCATGGGATTGAGCCGGAGCAAGATCCGGTAGCGCGCCGGGATCATGGAGATGTCGTAGACGACCGGCGTCAGGTACATCCAGAGCATGGCGGCGATACTGAGGATGTGCTCCATATCGCGGAAATAGACCGTGACGGAGGACGCCAGTAACGCCATGCCGAGGGCGAGGAAAAACTCCGCCGCCATGACTGCCGGCAGGAGTAGTAGCCCGCCCGGGCGGAGCTGTACACCGGACAAAATCGCCGTCGGGAGGATGATAGCGAAGCACAGGAGCATGTTGATGAAGGCGCCCGTGACGTAGGCGGCGGGCAGCACGGCGCGGGGGAACCAGATCTTCTTGACGAGCTCCTTCTGGGCGAGGACGCATGCCGCGCCACCCGTCAGCGATGCCGAGAAGAAGAGCCACGGCACAAGTGCGGTGAAGAGGAAGAGGTAATACCGGTCGATGCCGTTTTTCAGGATATGGGTGAAGACGATCGTGTAGACGCCGAGCTGCATGAGCGGGCTGACGAATGTCCAGAGAAAGCCGAGTGCGCTGCCTTTGTAGCGCCCCCGCAGATCCCGCCGCACCATGCAGACGATCATCTCACGGTAGGCATAGAGGGAACGAAGCTGTGTGAGCATGGGGGACTCCTTTCTATTGGTTTTTGTCGGCTGTCGCCGACTCAGGAGGGGAAGACTCCCCACGGGGTGGGGAGGTGGCACGAAGTGACAGAGGGGACGGGGTGTTCACCCTCGCCCCTCCTAAACCTCCCTCGGCAGGAGGCTGAGCCTCCTGCACCTGCATCTTATTTGCAATAGAAAAAGCGGGTCTGAGGGGGCGCAGCACCCTCCCCTTGTCCTCCCTCACGAAGTGGGGGAGGTGCCGCCGAACGGCGGCGGAGGGGGCGGCTTAGCAATGCAGCTGCGATAGAGTTTGGGAACGGTCACTATCAGTATGCCCCAAAAATGCAGAAAAAAGCATACAGGCTCCCATCGGGAGCCTGTATGCCTGTGAAAATAATAAGGAGTGATAAGGTAATAAGCAAATTCAAGGGGGCATCACTTGCCGAGGAGCCACTCATACATGCCCTCGTACTGACGCGCGGAGCTGCCCCAGGAGAAGTCCATCTCCATGCCGCGCTTGACCATCGCATCCCACTCCTCGCGGTGGTTGAAGAATACCGACTTTGCATAGTTGACGGTATTGAGGAAGTCGTTTGCATTGAACGGCCCGAACGTGAAGCCGGTGCCGGTCTGCTCGTACTCGTTGTACGCCTCGACAGTGTCCTTCAGACCGCCTGTCTCACGCACGAGCGGTACGGTACCGTAGCGCAGTGCCATGAGCTGTGTCAGGCCGCAGGGCTCGAACTGAGACGGTACGAGCATCATATCTGCCGCTGCATACAGCTTGCGGGCAAGCTGGTCGTTGTAGCAGATGTTCGCGGAGCATCTGTCCGGATAGCGGCCGGCGAAGTAGCGGAACATATTCTCATAGCCCGGCTCGCCTGTGCCGATCACAACGAACTGCGTGTTCTCATCGAGGAAGCGCTCGAAGACCTCGCCGAGCAGGTTCAGACCCTTCTGATCCGTCAGACGGGAGATGATGCCCACGAGCATGATGCGCGGATCCTCCGGGAGACCCAGTTCTGCCTGGAGCTGGCGTTTGTTCTCCGCCTTGCCCTTCTGGAAGTCATTGACATCGAAGTTGTAGAAGATCTTCTTGTCGGTCTTCGGGTTGAATGCATCGTAGTCGATGCCGTTCACAATGCCTCGCAGGGAAGCAGAGCGTGCGGATAACAGACCGCCGAGATGCTCGCCGTATTCGGCGGTTTTGATCTCCTCGGCATAGGTCTCGGAAACAGTCGTGATATAGTCCGCATAGACCAGACCGCCCTTGAGCATGTTGGCATCACGATGAAACTCCAGCTTGTCCGGCGTGAACATGTAGTCCGGCAGACCGGTGTTGTACTGGAAGGTCTTGATGTCCCACACGCCCTGGAAGCGCAGATTGTGGATGGTCATGATGGACTTGACACCCTGATAGAACGGGTGCGTTGCAAAGGTCGAGTGCAGCAGCACCGGGATCAGACCGGTCTGCCAGTCGTGGCAGTGGATGATCTCCGAGTGGAAGCCGATAACGGGCATCATTGCGAGCACGGCCTTGCAGAAGAAGGTGAAACGCTCGATGTCCCAGCGCAGATCGGAGCTGTACGGGGATTCGCCGTTGAAGTAGAATTCGTTGTCGACAAAGTAGTACTTGATCCCGTCGTACTCATATTCCATGATACCGACGTGTTCCTGACGGCCGGCATAGTCCATATAGAAGTGATGGCGATAATGGAAGAAGTTACGGTATCTGCCGGGAATGCAGGTGTAATACGGAATGATGACGCGAACGTCAAAACGCTCCTTGTCGAGGTTTTTGGGCAGGGCACCGACTACATCAGCCAGGCCGCCTGTCTTGACGAACGGTACACATTCGGAAGCAGCAAAAAGGATGTTGGTCAACGTATATCCCTCCTTTGAAATTCGTCTATGCTTATTATACCCCATTTGCCAGATATAGTCAAGAGGTTTTACACATTATTCACAATTCTTTGTTAATTCCGCCAAATCCGACAGGCTTCTTCCGTATATGTATCATAAAATAAAAAAATAACAGTGCATGAATAATCATAGCCATACAGGCCATACTGAAGACAGCGGAACCGCGGAATTCCCGGGAAAATCGCTTGTCCATGCAGGATATGCACTCTTTATATAAAAATCATTGCTGGCGAAATGGTTTTATTGTTATAAATGCGGAAATTTCGCGAGAATCATTGACGAATACAGGAAATTCCTGTATAATGAATTTGTAAAAAACAAATGCAATGGGACGCATTTCGGTGCGGCGCATGAAGCAAGAAAGGTGATTTACAATGACATACCAAGAACTGGTGAAAAAGGTACAGACCGCACTCGTCAAGGCTGATGCCTCCAAGATCGAGGATCATATTGCTGTACAGGTCAATGTGACCGGCGAGGCTGAAGGCGCATTCTATATGGAGATCGCCGATCGCGTTCTCTACGTGGAGCCCTATGACTATAATGACCGCGACACTCTGCTGACGGCAGACGGTGCTGTTGTTCTGGCGATCGCACAGAGCAAGACCACTCTTGATGCTGCTGTGGCTGAGGGCAAGGCTTTTGTGGACGGCGACTATGACAAGCTCGCTGCTCTGGTTTCCACTTTCCCTGTAAAGAAGGCTGCCGCAACCAAGGCTGCTGCCAAGAAGGCTGTTGCTGAGGCTGGTGAGAAGGTAGAGGCTAAGGTAGAGAAGGCTAAGAAGACTGCTGCTACCAAGAAGGCTGCTACCAAGAAGGCTGTTGCTGAGACTGCTGAGAAGGTAAAGAAGGCTGCCACCAAGAAGACCACCAAGGCTGCTGATGACACCGCTGAGAAGCCGAAGAGAACCAGAAAGACTACCACCAAGAAGGACGAGAAGTAAGTCCTGGATGCTTCAACGATCAAAGACCTCTGCACTTTGTGCGGAGGTCTTTTTGCGTCCGGGACGGCTGTGAGATCCTTCAACATGTGGAAAACGGCCTTGCTTTTCCATGTTGAAAATGTGGAAAACATTGTGGAAAGTCTGAAAAAGCTGAAAAGCGCACAACTTTTCGTCGCGCGCTTTTCAACAAAAAATAAGAGAAAGAGGTTAGAAATCATTTCTAATCTTATTATACCAAATCTGTTTGTAGAATACAAGAGGTTTTAGAAAAAATGTCAACTTTGTATACTTGCACAATCGCCAACTGTTGGGGTTGTGCATCCTGCTGGAATTTTAAGGGCAGGAGGCAAAAAAGACCGGAGAGACTTGCTTTTTTTTATGACGTGTGGTATAATAGTTGTGTTCATCATGCAGGATGCATGAATTCGGAATATAGGTGTGCGGGCCCTGTGCAATGAAGCACTGTGAACCATGTCAGGCGGGGAACCGAGCAGCATTAAGCGGATCGTTTCATGTGCCGCAGCAAGCCTGCACACCTATGTTCCGAAATCTTTTTGTGGGCATCCCGGCGGAGGTGACGACGTTGGAGGAGATCGAACGGATGACCGCGCAGCAGGCTGCCGATGCGGCGTCGCTCATGAGTGGCACGGTGCACGCACCGTTGCTTGTGCGCGTCAAGGCAGTGGCGGGACTGACGGTCTCGCTGGTGCTGATGATCATAGTGCTGTGGAAAAGCCCCTTCGGGATGCTGTACAGCATTGTGGCATGTCTGATGCTGGCAGTGTTTGTGTTCGGTTTTGCAAGGCGGACGTTCACAAGCATCTGGAATTCCGTCCGCTATGACGGCTATACGGGGGAGATCATCTGCCGCAGAGCCTTCCGCAAGGACTGGGTCTTCTATGCGTCGCAGATCGAGGAGATCGAACGCAGATCCGACCAGTTTGGAGAGAATGAAGTCCGCTGGCAGTACTCTGTGAAACGATCCACACCGGTCGTGACCTTTGCGCATTTTGAAGACAGCGTGCAGCTGCATGTGGACGGACAGATCCTCAGTGTCATGCTGCGCAGGACTTCCATGGGACGTGGTTCCTCCCGCAGCTATGAGGGCGGCGATGTCGGGATCGAGGAGTTTGATCGTTATCTCCGGCTGCTTGAGCGGAGTATGCGCCCGGATCCTGAATTCTGATCCCACTGATTCTAATAACTATCTTCTGATTTCTAAGGGGGGAAGCACATGTATCAGGCGTTGTACCGCAAATGGCGGCCGATGACCTTTGCGGATGTGCTGTCCCAGCCACAGGTGACGACCACGCTCCAGAACCAGATCCGGCAGGGCACCACGGCACATGCCTATCTGTTCACCGGGTCAAGAGGCACCGGCAAGACCACCTGCGCACGTATTTTAGCAAAGGCGGTCAACTGCGAGCATCCGAGACCGGACGGGAATCCGTGCCTGGAATGCGCCATCTGCCGCGATGCCGAGGCGGGCGTGCTGAGCGATCTGGTCGAGATCGACGCGGCCTCCAACAACAGCGTGGAGGACATCCGTGACCTGCGGGACGGCGCCGTGTATACACCGGAGCGCTGCAAGTTCAAAGTCTATATCATCGACGAGGTACACATGCTCTCGGTCAGCGCCTTCAATGCGCTGCTCAAGATCATGGAGGAACCTCCGGCCTATGTCAAATTCATCCTGGCGACGACCGAGATCCACAAGGTCCCGGCGACGATTATTTCCCGCTGTCAGCGGTATGATTTCCGCCGTATCCGGCAGGAGGATCTTGTCGCAAGGCTCGAATATATCGCGGGTGAGGAGAATATCTCACTGGAGCACGACGCTGCCGAGCTGATGGCGCGGCTGTCGGACGGCGGTATGCGTGATGCGATCTCGCTGCTCGACCGGTGTGCTGCCTACGGGGAGACCATCACCGCACAGCTCACTGCCGAGGCGGCAGGTGCGGCAGGACGTGAGTACCTGCTGCGGCTCATGGAGGCACTGCATACCAAGGACACGGCGGCGGCGCTCAGCATTGTGGCTGAGCTGCACGATGCGTCCAAGGATTTAGCAAGGCTCTGTGAGGAGCTGATCCTCATGCTGCGGGATGTGATGCTGCTGAAAGCCACCGGAGACGGGAAATTGGCGCACTGCATGGCGGACGAGCTCCCGGCGCTGCAAAAGATCGCCGCGGAGACCGATATGGAGCGCATCATGGGCGTTCTGGATCTGCTGCAAAGCTGCCGCGAGCGCATGGGACGTGCAGTCAACCGGCGCGTGGAGCTCGAGATGACACTCATCCGGGCGACGCAGGAAGCGACCCAGTCGAGCGCCGATGTACAGGCACTGACGGAGCGCATTGCACAGCTTGAAAGCCGGCCGGCTGCGGCTATACCGACACCGGGCTATAATCCCGAGCTGACGAAGCCGAGACCTTCCCCGGCACCGGAGCCCACACCGGAAGTGGACATCAAGAAGCTGAAAATGGAGGACTTCAAGCCCGTTGCCGAGTGGCCGGAGATCCTCGAGGAGTGCGGAAAGCTCAATCCGGCAGTGCTCGGAACGCTCGACGGCTCCAAGGCTGTGGCGTATGCCAATGTCATGCTCATCACAGCGGAGAATGCCTTCTTCCTGACGATGTTCAAGGACAAGGAAAATGCCAGAACACTCGGCGATGCCATCCAGCATGTCATGGGCAAGCGCTATGCGATCCGTGCCCGCTGCTCGCAGGCGGCCGCACAGCCAAGGCCGATCGAGGACATGCTCAAACAAGCCAAGAACAGCGGTATCCCAACCACCGCTGTCTGATAGGTCGGGGGGTATGACCCTTTGACCAGTTTAAAAAAGCAAAATCATACAAAGGAGAACCATTATGAAAGCAAGAGTACCGAAGGGCGCAGGTAATAATGCCCAGAACATGAACCAGATGATCCGTCAGGCACAGAAGATGCAGGATCAGATCACCGATCTGCAGGATGATATCGAGGCTCGTGAGTTCACCACGACCGCTGGCGGCGGCGCTGTGGAGCTGGTCATGACCGGCAAGAAGACCATCAAGTCCCTCACCATCAAGCCCGAGGTCGTTGATCCGGAGGACATCGAGATGCTCCAGGATCTCATCATCAGCGCAGTCAACGAGGCTGTGACCCAGATCGAGACCACCACTGAGGACGAGATGAGCAAGATCACCGGCGGTGTTTCCCTGCCGGGTCTGTTCTAATGGCGAACCACGACGCATTACCGCTTGTCGTATTGACGGAACAGTTTGCAAAGCTGCCGGGTATCGGAATGAAGTCCGCTGCCCGGCTTGCTTATCATGTGATGTCGATGGACGGCGAGGAGGTGGAGGCATTTGCCGAGGCGCTGCTCAACGCGAAGAAGACGGTGCATTACTGCAAATGCTGCGAGAATCTGACCGATCAGGAGCTCTGCCCGATCTGTGAGGATCCGTCCCGGGATACATCCGTGATCTGCGTGGTGGAGACCCCGAAGGACATCACGGCGTTTGAGCGCACGGGCGAGTACAAGGGACTGTATCATGTGCTGCACGGCCTGATCTCGCCGCTGCGGGGCGTGATGCCGGACGATCTGCGGATCCGTTCGCTGCTGGCCAGAGTGCAGGCAGGCAGCGTCTCCGAGGTCATCATGGCGACCAATCCCACCGTCGAGGGCGATGCGACCGCGGCTTATGTGGCGCAGCTCATCAGTCCGCTCGGCGTAAAGGTGACGCGGCTCGCCTTTGGTCTGCCGGTCGGCGGTATGCTCGAATATGCCGATGAAGTGACGCTCTATAAGGCATTAGAGAATCGGAATATTATGTAATTCAGCTCTGATCTGTTTGTGGGGTCGAGGGGCAATGCCCCCCGTCGCTTGCCGCAGCGAGCGAAATCCTCTACGGCATCTCAAGCCCTCTCCCGTTTCGGGAGGGGGCTTTTTTGCGTATTGTTGCGTAATCTGTCCTCATGGGTTAGGCTATGGTGATATTCTCTAAAATCATCGTAAGATTTTCTACATGCAGAATTGGCCAAAGACCGTGTTGTTCATAGATAGTTCACAAATTAGAGACAGTTTTGTGATATAATAGAATGCGTAAAGTTTCACAGTTCTTCCGTAACTGTGCCAAAAATTTTATATGCATTGATAGAAAGGAAGTTGTTGGCATGTTTTCTAAGTCTACCAAGAACCGGATCTGTGCAGCGGCCGTTGGCGCTCTGATGTGTGTTTCCCTGACGGGAGTCGTTGCTGTACCGATGATGACGATGGCACCGATCACCGCTTCTGCGGCGGCGACCAAGATCGGCGTGACCCTCGAGGAGCGTCCGGAGGATGCCGCTGAAAGCGACAAGACCGGCGTTTACAGAGGCAAGACCTGCGCGCTGGCTTCGAGCGGCATCAAGACCATCACCTTTACGTGTATTCCTGAGAATTCCGGCAGCTTCGTATGGGGCTTCGGCATCAACCTCGACAAGGATCCCTGGTGGAAGGACGGCTTTGAGGGCAAGGTAGCCAAGGTCACCGCCGGCGAGGAGTTCACCGTCACGGTCGATGTGTCCAAGATCAGCCTCGGCTATAATCCGGTCAGCTCCGAGTGGGCTTCCGAGTATGAATTCCGCAACTACTACTGCAACGGCGGCACGGTCAAGGTCGTTTCTGCTGAGGCCAATGCCAAGGTGACCGAGCCGACGGAGGAGCCGACAGAGGCCACAGAAGAGCCGACGGATAAGCCCAGCAAGCCTTCCGGCAACGGCGGCTGGACCTTCACCGATAACGGCGACGGCACCGGTACGATGACCGCAGCGCAGTTCCGCAAGCTTGATTTCTATGACGAGCCCTATGTTCTGACCAAGGGCTATGATGAGGACTACTATGCCAAGGAAGGCATCAAGTGGACCGAGGGCGAGGATCCGATCAACAGCCACAAGTTCTCTTATTCCAAGTTCGGCCTGAGCGGCATCGGCCCGGAGGGCGGCATCACCATCGACTCTCTGCGTGCGACCATCCAGAGCGACGTGGCGGTCAAGACCTTCATGTACGGCGGCGGTATGAACGTTGTCAGCAAGTCCCCGGCAGATACCGAGGCGGCAAAGTCTGCGGCAGGTAAGGCCACAACGGAAGATGCCGGCTACTGGTACAACGATATGGGCGAAGAGGTGCTCGAAGAGCTCACCGATGACGGCGTAGAGTTCGGCATTGAGCCGGGTACCGGTGTGACCCTCAAGAGCAGCGGCAAGACAACGCTCGGAAAGTATTTCCATGCGCTCTGGGAAGTGCCCGAGGGCGTCAAGCCGTATGAGACCGGCGGCGATCTGTCGTTCCAGTTCTGGTACGGCGAGGAGGATGCCGAGGAGTATACCGAGCTCGAGAGCGTAGAACTCGTGTCCGGTCTGATCGGCTATACCGAGACAAAGACCTTCGACTATACCGACGTTGTCAGCTATGATGTTGGCACTTCCATCAAGCTGGAGGGCAGTTGCAAGGTCAAGTTCAAGGACACCGATCTCCCGCTTGAGGCAGGCACCGAGACCAATGTCCATGCAGTCGTTTTCCATGTGGATCCGGGTAACGAGATGGATCAGCTTGTATACGGTGTCGGCGCATCTGTCGGCGATGGCTTCAAGATGTGGTCTGATACAGAGAACGGCGATAAGTGGAACTATGCTGTAGTGGATCAGCCTGACGGCACCATCGACATCGTCTGGATGGTACCGGCCGGCGTGGATCTGAACGAGGAATACGGCGAGATCATGTTCGGCTACTGGTACGGCGATGTAGAGGGCGATGAGATCAACAGCATCACGCTCGATTCCATCGACATCTACTATGATGCCAAGGAAGCTCCGACCGAGGAGCCGACCGAAGAGCCCACGGAGGAACCTACCGTGAAGCCCACGGAAGAGCCGACTGAGGAAGATGTCAAGGTCACCAAGTACGGCGACGTGGATGTTGATGGCGATGTGGACATCGTGGACGTTATTACCCTGAACAAGAACCTGATGGTCGGTGAGAAGATCACCGCACAGGGCAAGGCAAACGCCGACGTGGACAACAACAAGGATATTAACGAAGTGGATTCGCTCAACATCCTGAAGTTTGTGGTTGAGCTGATCGATCTTCCTGTCTGATCCGTTTATACGATAACCATACAAACATCCCCCTGGCATGTCAGATGCCAGGGGGATCGTTTATGTTGTGATGTTATTGGGGATCGTCCTGCAAGGGCGAATATTCGTCGGTGATGAGACCACCGTAGTACTTGAATTTCAGCAGCACACCCTTCTTGTAGGTGAGGGCGCCCTCCTGGTTGAAGGGTACCTCCTTGAAGGTCGCACGGGAGGTCACAAGGCGGATGGTCTCGCCCTTCCGCGTCTGAAAGACCAGCTCGAAATATTCATCAAAGATCTTGGAATGGCCGGTGCTGTCTACCACACGGCGCCGCTCGTCGATCTTCTGCTGTAAGATCGCCATTTCGGTGATGGCCTGATTGGCATTGCGGCGGGTCGTATTCTTTCCGCCGGTGCGCGGTGCCCGGGATCTGCCTTTCTTCTCGGTCGGATCGGGACGGAACGGCGTTTCCTCGATCTCCTCCACAAAGAAGCCGAAGATCCTGCGCCGGGTCTTTTTGCCGCCAAAGATCACGACCAGAAGCAAGATCAGAAAGACCGCTCCTAAAATGATAAAGAAGTTCTTCATCGTCTTCTCCCGTAATTATAGTCCGTTGGGATTCTGCTGCATGAAGCGCCAGCTATCCTCACACATGGTCTCAAGTGTTTCCTTTGCCTCCCAGCCGAGCAGCGTTCTGGCGCGTTCTGCATTGGCATAGGATGTGGCGATATCACCGGCGCGGCGGGGCGCGATGCGGTAGTTGATCGGATGTCCGCAGGCCTTCTCGTAGGCATGTACCATCTCCAGCACGGAGATGCCGTTACCGGTGCCGAGGTTGATCGGCAGGAAGCCGGTGTGCTCTGCGGCGTAAGCCAGCGCACAGACATGTCCCTTGGCCAGATCAACAACGTGGATGTAGTCACGGACACCGGTGCCGTCCGGCGTGTCATAGTCGTCACCGAAGACTGCAAGCTGCTCGAGCTTGCCGACGGCGACCTGTCCGATATAGGGCAGGAGATTGGTCGGGATGCCGTTGGGATCCTCGCCGATGAGACCGCTCTTGTGGGCACCGATCGGGTTGAAATAGCGCAGTGCCACGGCGCGGAACTCCGGATCGGCATTGCAGAGGTCATGCAGGATCTGCTCGATCATGACCTTGGTATAGCCGTAGGGATTGGTTGCCGAGGTGGGCATATCCTCCACATACGGCACAGGATTGTGCATGCCGTAAACGGTCGCGGAGGAGGAGAAGACCATCGTCTTGCAGCCGAATTCCTTCATGACCTTGAGCAGTACGAACGTGCCGTTGAGGTTGTTCTCGTAGTATTCGAGCGGCTTCTGTACCGATTCACCGACGGCCTTGAGGCCTGCAAAATGTACCACAGCGTCGATCGGATTGGCTGCAAAGACAGCTCTGACGGCGTCCTCGTCACGCATGTCCGCCTTGCAGAAGGTCACGGACTTGCCGGTGATCTGCTCAATGCGGCGAATACTCTCTTCCTTGGAATTGCTCAGGTTATCGAGCACAACGACCTCGTAACCGCTCTCTAAAAACTCCACACAAGTATGGCTGCCGATGAAGCCGGCGCCGCCTGTTACTAAGATCTTTCCCATGTTACTTCCTCCTCAGATGTGATCGGACATTGCCCGGAATGGTTTAACGGACGGACGAAGCTCTGTCACGCCGATGCTGCGCAGCTTCACAACATGGCAGTGACCTTCGCCGAGGACATGCTCGGTCTGTTCGCGGAAATCCTCGAGCATATCAAGCGGCACATAGGCCTGCACCGTGCCTGCAAAGCCGCCGCCGTGTACACGGACAGCGCCGCGGCCGTGAAGCAGTGCGCTGCACAGGGCGATCGTGAAGACGACCTCCTGCTTGCGGGGATCCTCGAAGGTGCTGCAATTCTGGAGATATTCAGCAGAGGAGCGGCCGGAGGCCTTGATCTCCTCAAGATACTGCGAAAAATAGCCGCTTTTCAGGGAATGCACGGCGCGCTTCACGCGGGCATTTTCCGAGAAGAAGTGGAGCGCACGGAGCACGGCACGGTCGCCGCATTGTTCGCGCACCTCCGGGAGCTTCGCCAGCAGCGCCTCACGGTTCGTGCCGGAAAGCACCGGAACACCGAGCACCTTGGCAACGGCACACATTTCCGCCGGTACAGCGGCATAGGCATCCGTCAGGCCGGTGTGGTCTGCGCCGGTGTCGAGGATACACAGGGCATAGCCCTCCTTGGTGAGATCAACGTCCGTGCGGGTCACGGTGGGCATGGCCGACTGGAAATCAATGGCGATCACGCCGCCGATGGCGCAGCCCATCTGATCCATCAGACCGCAGGGCTTGCCGAAGTAAACGTTCTCGGCATACTGACCGATCTGTGCCAGTGTCACGGCATCGAGCTTGTCCTCGGCATAGAGCGCACTGCACACCTTGGCACAGAGTACCTCGAAGGCTGCAGAGGAGGCAAGGCCGGAGCCCTGTAAAATATCAGATGTGGTGTAGGCATCGAAGCCGCCGACCGGAACGCCCATGCTCCGGAAACGGGCGGCGATACCCCGCAGGAGTGCGGCGGCAGAGCCCTGCTCGTCCGGCTGTACGGAAAGATCGGTCAGCTCAACGCAGTCCATCAGTCTGCCCCTGGACTTCAGGCGGATCTTGTTGTTGTCGCGTTTTGCGACCACGGCGATGATATCGAGGTTCACGCTGCCCGTCAGAACACAGCCGTTCTGGTGGTCGGTGTGATTGCCGCAAAGCTCCGTGCGGCCGGGCGCAGAAAAAAGCAGAATATCTCTGTCCGTGCCGAATTCCTCGCCAAAGGCCGTCACTGCGTCGATCAGGCGCTGACGGTAGGGGTCGAGTGCGTCGCCGGAACAGGCGTACATCTGCTGCAATAAGCTGTCGTAGGCACCGTCTTTGAGTGCCCGGAGGGTACCAGTCTGGTTCATGTTGCGCTCCTGTTTCTCAATGATCCGCGGGATCCCGCTGCCGGTTGCAGGGGTGTCCCGATCCTTTACATATTATATAGTATATCTCACCCGGACAGATTTTGCAAGAGGGGACAGCGCGTTTTTTTGACTGCTGACGCGATTTTCAGCATTTCGGCTAAAAAATCAAAAACCGCAGACGGCAAAACTGTATGCTCACTCTGCCGGAGCAATACTGCACCGGGACGGCGACTTGCTTGGCTCGCTGCCGGACTTGCAAATGAAACCGTTTTCATTTTATTTTACATATTATTAATAAAACTGTGGCCTGTTCTGTTGGTTGAACTGTGAGAGCGGTGAAATGGTACAGCAGTAATGCTCAATGAGGAGAATAATTGTAAAATATATACAGAGCGGATAGCGAAACTCCCGGAAATAATAGTTAGCTGATTTAACTTATATAATAAGAAAAACAGTATAATTTCTAAAATTTTGGCCAAATATAACAAAGGGTATAAAAAGGCCTGCTGTTTAGTGATTTTTTCTAAAAAAAAGTACTGGATTTATGTAAAAAGGCGATTGCAATTTTAATTTGCAGATGGTATAATAAAGATACTGGAGTATTATGCTGAAATATACTCAACAATATTAAACGAACCATTGGAGGTGGTCGAATGAAGAGCTTTTCCTACGTTGCGAAGACCCAAGCCGGAAAGCAGGTAAAGGGTACGATCAACGCAGAGGACGAGAGAGATTTTAAAGCACAGGCAACAGCCAAGGGCTTTGAGATCATCCGTTACGAAGAAAAGGACATTTCAGAAAAGAAAACGCTCAGAAAATTCAGCACTAAGGATCTGGCATTCAACTGTAGACAGCTTGCAGCTATGCTGACGTCCGGTCTGACACTGGTCAAGGCCCTGGACATCCTCAGTAAAGAGCAGCCGAACGAACAGGCCAAAGAGATCTGGCAGAGCGTTTACGAGAACGTGCAGAAGGGTGAATCCTTCTCCTCGTCTCTGGAATTGTACCGGGGCGTGTTCCCGGAGTTCCTGATCTCGATGGTAGGTGCCGGTGAATCCTCTGGTTCATTGGACGTTATCATGCAGCGTATGTCCGATCACTACGCAAAGGAAAACAAGATGAACAACACGATCAAGGGCGCTATGACGTACCCGATCATTCTTGGTGTTCTTTGTCTCGGCGTTATCGTTGCGATGTTCACCTTCATCATGCCGCAGTTCGCGGGCATGTATGATGATCCGGAAACCATCCCGGCCTTCACTAAGGTCATGCTGAAGTTCTCGGATTCCTTGGTGCACTACTGGTACATCTATATAGCAGTCATTGCGGGTATCGTCTTTGGTATCACCTACCTGATGAAGATCCCTTCCACCCGTCTGAAGTGGGATAAATTCATTATCAAAGCACCGGTCGTTGGACCGCTGGTCGTAAAGATCTACACGGCAAGATTTTCCAGAACCCTTTCTTCGCTGTACTCCTCCGGTATCCCGATGGTAGAATGCTTGCAGCGTTCTTCGGCGATCCTGGGCAATCGTTTCATCAACGAGAAGTTTGTAGATGTTGTGGATGAGGTTAAGCAGGGCGAAACGCTTTCTTCCTCCATCCAGAGAACTGAGATCTTTGATTCCATGTTCTGCTCCATCATCTACGTCGGCGAGGAGTCTGGTGCGCTGGATACCATTCTTGCTAAGACTTCTGAATACTACGACGAAGAAGCGGATTCCGCAGTTGGCCGTCTGGTAAGCCTGCTCGAGCCTGTTATGATCATCCTGATGGGCGTCGCAGTATGCTGCCTGCTGCTTGCAGTATTCCCGGCACTGTACGGTGCATTCGAGAACATTGCCTAAAAAACGAACAATTACACACAGAGAGGTGGAAAACTAAATGCTTTCATTTGACGTTACCGATAGAAAAATCCGTATCATCAAGGGTACGGAGAGCAATGGCAAGATCAAGATCAGCGCTGCTGCCGAGATCGCTCTCGAAGAGGCGGTCATCGTCAACGGCCATGTCAACGACATCAACCGTGTTGCAGTTCTGATCAACCAGGTACTTAAGAGCAACAACATGCCCGACAAGGAAGCGATCGTAGCGATCTCTTCCAACCAGACAGTCTTCAAGGAACTCCTGATCACTCCGAACGCAAAGGAGTCTGAGTTCATGAAGGAGATCCGTACCCAGCTTCAGGTACAGATCAATGTAGACGATTCCTACTCCGTAGCCTACGTTATCGTAGGTGATCCGGAGGACGATGAGAACGGCGAGAAGAAGCAGAAGGTACTCGTTACCGCTTGCCCGTATGATGTAGTTGAGTGCTACAAGCGCATCTTCCACATGCTGGGCATCACCCTCAGAACTGTCATGATCGGATGCAACGCCATCACAAAGGTGCTGCTCGCAGATTCCAAGGTCAAGGCAAAGATGCCGCTGCTGGCTGTACAGATCGACAGCGACTTCATCTCCCTCAACCTGTATGAGGACAATCAGCTCTCGTTCTCCCGTTTCGCTTCCATCGACCCGGAGGACTACGACAACCCGGATGACTACGTATTCGAGGCTGTTAACGAGAACATCTTCCGTATGCTGCAGTTCGCAAGAAGCCGCGGCAGCAACAACATCGAGAACGTTGTATTCTACGGTGACATCAACGTATCTCCGAACCTGTACAACCGCCTGATCGATGAGCTGGCACCGAACGACCTGTCCGTCAGCCAGCTGACCGTTCCGCCGCAGATCCACGGTTATCAGAACCTCGAGTTCTCCGTATACGCCAATGCGATCGGTGCGATGTTCAAGCGTAACAAGCTGACGGAGCACATCAATCTGCTGGATACTGAGAGCGCTGGTACTGCTACCAAGAGCGGCGGCGCCAATGACAAGACCGTTACGATCTTCGCAGGTGTCGGTCTTGGTCTGGCAGCACTGATCGTTCTGGGTACCTGGGGTACACTGTTCGCACTGGATAGCGCTGTCAAGAGCAGCACCGCAGCGCTCCGCCAGAAGATCGACTCTCCCGAGACCGCTGCCAAGCTGCAGCAGTATGAGGATCTGCTGGAGCTGCGTGACGTTGTGAATGTTTATAAGGAGAACATCACAACTGCAAGCGATGCTTACAAGTCCAAGGCAGTCGTAAGCCGCACCTATTTTGATGCGATCGACGAGTCGCTCGAGAAGGTGGCCGCTGACTACGGCTATGTTGTAGCAGATTCCGAGCAGGAAGCTGCAGAGCTGGAGGAGGGCGCAAATAAGGCTCTCACACCGGCGATCATCACTGAAGTTGCTTATAAGGATGGCGTATTTACCATTCCGATCGGCATCGTAACAGATGACGAGTATGCACAAGACTTCCAGACTTCCCTGGTAGACTACATCTATCAGAAGCACAGCGATCTGTTCTCGAGAGTACAGTACAACGGCTACGAAGTAAAGTCTGTAGAAGACCTTGCAGAGTATGTCTATGGCGAGGATGCTGAGATCGAGGTCGAGGGCATTGCAAATGCTGTAGGCTTCGAGCTGAAGCTGGTGATCAACAACGAGAAGCAGATGCCTGATCTCGAGCTTCCGGAAGCTGAAGAAACTGCTGAGTAAGGGAGGTAGATAACCATGAAGGATATGAGTAACAGAGATAAGATGATCATCATCATTCTCACAATCATCATTTTATTAGTAGCAGGCTTTTTCGCACTGATCCGTCCGACCTACAAGAACCTTGTAGCGGATACCGAAACATTTAACAAGACCCAGGAGGAGTGGAACGGCATTGAAGTAAAGATCAATGCGATCCCCGGCCTCAAATCCAACATCACTGAGATCTACAACGAGTCCAGCAAGATCGCAAAGCTCTTCGTAAACGAGGCTTTTGCGGATGCTAACAAGACCTACGATGACAGAAAGGTCTCCGCAGCGATCGACGAGCATCTGCAGCCGGCGATCGACGAGAGCAAGCTCAAGGTCGAGACTTATGAGATCACCAAGACCGAGTCCCAGGAAGTAGAGTACTACTACTATACTCCTAATGTTGTGACCTATTCTCTGCTCGAGGCAGCAGACATCAACGGCAACTATGCTCAGGAGATCACTGAGAAGCTGAAGGCTGATGTTGTTCTGGCTGAGAAGGAGCTCGCAGAAGTTCAGGTCAGCAGTGTGAAGATGAAGGTCGCTGGTGAGAAGGACGGCCTGCTCGACTTCCTCGACAAGATCAAGGATGACAAGAACGCAGTACTCGTAACCGAGTTTGAGATCGAAGATTACCAGTTCCAGGGTGGTCTCGATGAAGAAGAAGAAAAGACGCAGCCGACTCAGGCACCTGCACCGGTTGAGCCGCAGCTTGATGAAGAAGGCAACCCGATCGAAACTCCTGCCGAGACACCCGCTCCGGTAGAGACTCCTGCACCGAGCAGCAACAGCAACCCGCTCGAGGTAGGCTTCTCCGAGATGGAAATCCATGTCTCCTTCTTCAACGCTAAGCCGATCGACCAGCCTGATCTTGGCGACTAAAACACGCGCCTGAAGCATTTGCTTCAAAGGAAAGGTGGTTAGAATGATTAAGGAGAAAGCGAGAAGACCGCGCCGCACGGTAAAGGGTACGGTTCTGTTCACGGTTGTCTGCGTCATGATGGTGCTGATCGTGTTCCTGATGGGTACACTGGCACTGGCAGCAACCGCTAACAGACGTGCAAACTACAAATACCAGCGTGCGCAGAATGAGACCATCGCCAGAACAGTCATTGATGCAGTCGTGACGGACATCAAAAGTGATACGTCCACCAACGGTCTGAACAATGCGCTGGCAAACAAGACTTCGTTCGACATGCAGGTTGAACTCGACGGCCGTCAGTATCCGGTGGCAGTATCCAGAGGCGGTAAGCAGTGCTGGTATGATGCAACACTGGGCTGGGTCGAGGGTGACATCATCAACCTTACTGCAACTGTAACAAGCCAGTCCGGCAACGAGCCTGTCAACTACAATGCAAGTATCGTTATGGCGATCACCACTACAAGTAACAACCCGAACATCAACCCGAACCCGGCAGGCGGCGCGTTCGTATCTCTCGGTAACATTAGCCCGAAGATCGGTACGACCGGCCTGACCACGGGCGGTACCGAAGTAAACCTGGGCGGTAGCTCGTCTGACCGTGTAGAGCTGGGTCACTCCAACTCCACGCTGATCGAGACTCCGGTCTACATCAATGGTACCGGTTACATGCTGACTGACATCGACCTGTATATTCCTTCCATGAAGTATACCGGCGATGAAAAGAATCCCACTTTCTTCGCTATCACTGGCGATCTGTATCTCCAGAACAGCCCGCTGCGGTCCCAGTTCGGTACCAACATGAAATGGAGAACCGCAACCAACAACACTACGGATGTGACCAACTATGCGAACATCCCGTGCATGTATGTTGGCGGCACCATCTACGCAAATACCAAGGAGATCGAGCTCGGCAATGATGACAATGCCATGAACCTGTACTGCGGCGCTTTCGAGACCGGCGTAGGTATGAAGGTGAACGGCGACATCTATTGCTTCGATGCGAACAAGACCTCCGTTTCCGGCGGTACTGCTACTGCTACCAATGCTCTGTACAAGTGGACAGAGAAGCAGATCAAGAATCCGGAGAACAATGTAGAGAACCATTCCTTTGGTAATATCTACAGCAAGGGCAACCTTGAGCTGGCGAAGTCCGGCAGCACCAAGTTCACCACCGAGGGCGACATCCGTGCAGAGGGCAATATCACCCTCGACGGTGTTGAGATCGACGGCGACGTTGTCTGCGGCGGCTCCCTGACGCTGGGTAATGACGTCAAGGTCAACGGCAACATCTATGCAAACCACATTGCTGGTACCGTAGAGTGTGCGAATGACGTATATTACAATGATTCGGACGTTCCGACAACTACCACAAAGATCTGGTATAAGGTAGAAAACTATAATGCTGAAAGAACTGACCGTGATATGGGCGGCTGGACAGCGACCAACGTAATGGAGTATGATTACGATCTTACGACTTATACCAAGGTCAATGACAATGCACCGAATGCGGTTAAGGTTCATGTTCACAGAATTGGTGAGTACCCTGACCACGATCCGGGTTCTGGTCTGGAACCGAAGCACAACGACAATTATGACGAAGATCATGCAATCGTGAACGCGACCGGCGGCGGCAGTGGCGTTACCATCAACGGCGGCGGCACAGGTCATCCGAACGCATCCGGCAACATTTCTGCAACACAGTATAAGAAGGCATCGAGCTGGATCAACATCTATCCGACTGGCTATACCCAGGGCGACATCACCTCTAACATCATCACTGTTCCGCAGGCAAGCCAGTATACCGATCCGACCAGCTTCCCGACAACTCGTGCAGAGCTGAACGCGCTGGTTACTATCCTCGACAGCAACAATGATCTGATCATCCCGAGTGTAAACCTCGGCGATAGCGGTGCACCAGCTACGATCACTAACAGCTGTATCGTTTCCGGTTCTGCCTGCAAGGATTACACCTTCAAGCCGAACGGTACAATGGCAGTCATCCTTAACAGCGCAAATATGAGCGGCCATAAGTTCATCATTGATGACACCAACGGCACTGTACTGTTCTTCGTTGAGGGTACATTCGAGAATTCGGCGCAGGGTGGTGCGTTTGTCAACAAGCACTACTACGATCTGATCTATGCAAACCCGTCGAGCCCGAGCTACACCTTCAGCGTAAACAGAACCAATTTGGCTGACTATCCGAATGTCTATGTATACGGTGCAGCAGGTTCCAAGATCAACATGGACGCTAACACCATCATGACCGCAAATATCAGAGCGCCTAAGACCACGTACATCGGCGCGACTGGTAAGGCCTGCTCCATCACCTATACCGACTCCGATACCACAACGATGAGCTACATCGGCGTTATCGGTCAGTGTATCGCAGGTGACATTCAGGTAAACAACGGCTGGGGCCTTGCTTATGTAGAGCCCGGCAACAACGGCAACAACGGCAACAACAACAACAACCAGAACAATAACGGTAACAACCAGACGATCACCTATTCTACGAACGGCGGTTCGATCAACTACACCATTTATTAAGGAGAGGAGTGTTAGATCATGAAATCGGTTAAGAAGAAGACCGTCAAAGGCATGACGCTGATCGAGATCATCATTGCGATCCTTGTCCTTGGTGTCATGGGTACGATGATGTGTCTGATCGGTTCCACAGTAGCAAAAGTGATGATCGACACGAATCATCTGAACAACAAGACCACGGCGGAAGCGCCCATTGCCATCGCACAGGATGCGAATTCCGTGGTAGCAGCTCCTACGACTGTAGGCAGCATCAAGATCACGACTACCAACGGCGGTTTCTCCGACCGTACTGTTCCGCTGTCCAGCGTTGAAAAGTATTCCACCAAGGAGTACGGCGATGCGCTCGGCGAGCAGGGACAGAGCAACATGAATGGTAACATCGTGTTCTACAAACTTAATGACTAAGGGGGGGAGCTCTATGAAGAAACTAATCGTCAAGGGCTTTACCCTGATCGAGTTGATCGTTGTCATGGCCATCTTCATGGTGATCATGGTCGCAGCGATGTCCATGATGGAACCCGTGAGCAAAATGGTGACACTTGCCGACGTCCGTGAAAGCGGCGCCGCGCAGGTCAACTCCATCTCGAGTTTCCTCCAGTCTGAGCTTGGTTCTTCCGAGTACATGATGGTGACCAATCGTGTGTACAAGGACGGTTCTAACGAGATCAGCGACACCTCCTGCCAGAACCTCGTGAATCAGTACGTGACCCGCTATTACGAGGGCGTTCTCAAGAAGGGTGCGACCGTAGCGGCTCCTGCCTATGGCAAGGGCAAGGTCCACGTCATGACGATCGACAATGCCAACCACGGTATGATCACGACGCGTGTGTATGATGTGAATTTCGCGCTGGGCGCACACTGCGGTGCTGCATCTGAGATCAACGACGCGGCGATCAACAAGGCATACTATGAGAACACAGAGTACCAGATCGACCTGGGCGGTAACATGATCAATACGGATATGAGCCAGCCCACATTCGATCCGACTGCGTTCCTGCAGAGCCTTTCTGCAACGGATACCACGTTCAACATCACTGCCAAGATGACCAGAGGTGCTGGCACAAGCAACCCAAAGACCTATGAGTTTACGACCACCTCGACTGTTCCGCTGGTCAACATCATGGAGAGACCTGGTCCTGTGACTGGTAAGTACTATGTCATCAGAGAGACCGGTACCGGCAGCAACTATGCAGCTGACATCGTTGACCTTGGCACGACGGTAAGCCTGGAAACACCGGCTCTGAATCCGGCTCACACGCTTACAAGAACATTCGGCGGCCTGTCTACCGTATCTTCGATCTGGGTAAACCTCGATTCGACACTGCCGACAGCAGGTCCCACCAGTGCCTACACATTCGTATATTCCTACGGCAACGAGATGCTCACCAACTAAGCATAAAAAATCGGCAGTCGGAAGATTGCTCCTCCGACTGCCGAGCTTTTTAGTGCATCATCCGGACTCAGGGCTCGGATGCGATGCGTACCAGAATGGAACCATACCAATTGATCACCTGTTCGCCCCACAGTGCTCCGAGGAACAGTCCAGCGGCAAGCGCAGGTCCGAATGCGAATTTGGATTCGCCGCTGCGATGCTTATTGATCAGGCCCCATACGGCGGCGATCACAACACCAAAGAACACGGCAGCAAGTGCCCCCTTCCAGCCGAGCAGTAAACCGCCGGCTGCCATGATGAGCGTATCGCCCAGCTCAATGCCGCGGCGGATCTCATCGGAACCGGTCTTCTTACGGATGATCGCTCCGCTGATCTCACCAATGATGAAGAACGGCACGCTGACACAAACCAGACCGATCAGATGCCCCAGAAGACCACAGTCGTCATAGACGAAGAATTCCGGGTAGTACTTGAGGTTAGGGTAGTCCGGCAGAAGCGGGATGACGATGACCGGTATGGCCACGACCACAATCGCAGCAAGCAGACGAAGATCCATCTCCATCGTATCCCAGTCCATGAAGCCAAGGCAGATCAGGATCGAGAAGAAGAAGCAATACATCACTGCTTTGAAATTGAAGTCCATCACCGTAAAGGTGATCATGTAGATGATGCCGTTCAGGGCTTCCACGATCGGGTAGCGGGGGGAGATCTTTTCACCACAGTTTCTGCATTTACCATGCAGGATGAACACCCAGCTGATGATCGGGATGATGTCGATCACCCGTATCTTGGCACCGCAGGTTGTACAGTGCGAAGCACGTTTGACCAGTGATTCATTTCTTGGCAGCCTGTATATGACAACATTTAAAAAGCTGCCAATACAGATACCATAGAAAAATACGATTGGGTAGAACATGAGGTAGAACCCGATGTCCATGTACTCGTTGTGAAGCATTGTGTTTGCCCTCCTAAAATCGTGATATATATATTATAGCATACACAAGGTCATTTTACAAGTAGAAATATTAAAAAGTATGGAGGTTATCGTATGAGAAACAACATTCGTATCGGTGATTACCTTGTTGAGCAGAAGCTGCTCACACAGGACCAGCTCGACCAGGTTCTGCAGAAGCAGAAGGAATCCCAGGGTTCCAAGCGCTTTGGCGAAATGGTAGTTGAGCTGGGCTTCATCTCCGAAGTCAGCCTGGCAAAGGCACTCGCAGCAAAGCTGAGAGTACCCTATGTTGATCTTGGCAACATCGAGATCGACGAAGAGGCTGTCCGCAAGATCCCTGAGAGCCTTGCAAAGAAGCACACGGTTATCGCCATCAACATCCAGGGCCGCCGTCTTACGGTTGCTACGGATGACCCGATCAACTTCAACATCCTCGAAGACATCAAGATGCAGACCGGTATGGACACCATCCCGGTACTCGCTACGAAGTCTGCCATCAACAAGGCGATCGGTCAGCGCTACTCCATGGAGAACGTTGACAGCGTGCTTGAGTCTGTAACACAGTTCAAGGATGCGGAGATGGAGGATGAGGAGTCGAGGGACAGAGTAGAGAGCGCACCTATCGTAAAGCTCGCTACCACCATCATCGAGAACTCCTACCGTGCAGATGCAACGGATATCCATATCGAGCCGTTCAAGACGTACACCAGAATCCGTATCCGTGTAAACGGCGACCTGGTTGAGCTGATGAACGTATCCAACGTGGTACACAACGCTCTGACAACTCGTCTGAAGCTGATCTCCGGCATGAACATCGCCGAGAAGCGTATCCCGCAGGACGGCCGTTTCACCCAGACTGTAGACGGCACCGTGCTCGACGTCCGTGTATCCTCTCTGCCGACAGTAAACGGCGAGAAGATCGTTATCAGAATCCTGTCCACCGGTAACATTGCCCTGCGTAAGATCACTGACCTGGGTATGTCCGACTACAACTATGAGCTCTTCGAGTCCATGATCAAGTGCCCGCACGGCGTTATCCTCGTTACCGGTCCTACCGGTTCCGGTAAGACGACCACCCTGTACGCTGCACTTGGTGAGCTCGCTAAGCCGCATGTAAACGTAATCACCGTTGAGGATCCGGTCGAGAAGGCTATCGACGGTATCAACCAGGTACAGGTAAATGCCAAGGCCGGTATGACCTTCGCAGCCGCCCTGAGATCCATCCTTCGTCAGGACCCGGATATCGTCATGATCGGTGAGATGCGTGACTCCGAGACTGCCGATATCGGTATCCGTGCCGCTATCACAGGTCACTTGGTACTTTCCACGCTGCATACCAACGACGCTGCGTCCACCATCGTCCGTCTGGTAGATATGGGCGTTGCTCCGTACATGGTAGCAACCTCTCTGATCGGCGTTATCGCTCAGCGTCTCGTTAAGGTGCTCTGCCCGAAGTGCAAGCGCCAGAGAATGTCCACTGAGGAAGAGAACAAGCTGATGAAGCTTGATGATTACACGACCCCGATCCCGGTATTCGAGGCTACCGGCTGTCCGGAGTGCAACAACACCGGTTACAGAGGCCGTACCGCTATTCACGAGATCATCCACTGCTCTGCCGGCATTTCCACCATCGTTGCCCGCAACGGCTCCAAGGAGGAGATCGAGGAGAAGGCAAAGGAGAACGGCACCAAGCTGCTTCGTGATAACGTTTCCGAGCTGGTACAGCAGGGCGTTACCTCGATGGACGAGCTGGTACGTGTAACCTACGCTGTTTGATCTGTAAGCTATTGCTATTCAGCGGCTTACAGTTTGGGTAGGCCGCTGCACTATATGATGTTTGGAGGAATATCGAAATGGCGATTGAAATTAACCGCATCCTGAACGAAGCCCGTGCGATCGGCTGTTCGGACTTGCACTTCACCTTTGGTATCAACCCGATCGTTCGTCTGAACGGTATGCTGCGTAAGATGACCAAGTACGGTGAGATGGACGAGGAAGAGATCCTGGATATCGTTAACCAGATGACCAATGAGCAGCAGATGGCAAGCGTCCGCGCTCACAGAGACACTGACTTCTCGTTCCAGACAACCGCTGGCTACCGTCACCGTGTCAATGTATTTTTCCAGAGAGGCAAGACCGCTATTGCGATCCGTCTGCTCCGTAACGACATCCCGACGCTGGAGGATCTGCATCTGCCGCCTGTACTGGCTGACTTCTCGATGCGTCCCCGTGGCCTTGTGCTCGTAACCGGTCCTACCGGTTCCGGTAAGTCCACCACGCTGGCCGGCATGATCGACTACATCAATGTGCACAGAAGTGCTCATGTTATCACGATCGAGGACCCGATCGAGTACGTTCACACCCACAAGCTCTGCATGGTCAACCAGAGAGAGGTCGGCGACGACGTTCCGGACTTCGCACTGGCACTCCGTGCTGCACTTCGTGAAGACCCCGATGTTATCCTCGTAGGTGAGATGCGTGACTTCGAGACCATCCAGGCCGCTATCACCGCAGCCGAGACCGGACACCTCGTACTTTCCACCCTGCATACCACCTCTGCCGCTGATACCATCAACCGTATCATCGACGTATATCCGGAGCATCAGCAGAACCAGATCAGAACCCAGCTCGCAAACAACCTCGTAGGCGTTATCTCCCAGACCCTGCTGCCGAGACTTGACGGCAAGGGCCGTGAGGCTTGCATGGAGATCCTGGCTGTAACTGACGCCTGCGCTGCCATGATCCGTGACGACAAGGTGCACCTGCTGCTGTCGGCTATCCAGTCCGGTAAGCAGTACGGCATGATGTGCCTCGACCAGGAGCTTGCCCGCTTCGTAAAGCGCGGTATCGTTTCTGAGCAGGCCGCCATCGAGAAGTGCCAGTCCAAGGCAGAGTTCTATCGTTACCTGAATGGTACCTGATCGACAAAACGCAAAGAGGAGGGGAGACCCTCCTCTTTTTTGTGCTATCTGACAGGATAACGCCCCCGGAACTGTGCATTTCTACAAATCTGCCGTAAACCCCTTGACCCTGACGCTGCGTCATAGTGTATACTGAACTCACACGGGAGGTGAGACCATGAGAACTGTCCACGAAGTCAGCAAGCTGACAGGCGTGAGTATACGCACGCTGCAATACTACGACAAGATCGGGCTGCTTTCGCCCACGGAGCGCACCGAAGCGGGCTACAGGCTGTATGACGATGCAGCACTGGAACGGCTCGGGCAGATCCTGCTGTTCCGGGAGCTCGAATTCCCGCTGGCGGAGATCCGGGACATTCTCGATGCGCCGGTTTTTGACCGGGATCTTGCGCTCCGGCAGCAGATCGACCTGCTGATCCTCAAAAAGGAGCGCTTAGACCGTATCATAGGCCTTGCCCGTGATATGCAGAAAAAAGGAGAGATCACGATGGATTTCAAAGCATTTGACGAATCAAAGATCGAGGAGTATGCAACCCGCGCCAAGGCTGCCTGGGGCACCACAAAAGAATACGCCGCCTATACAGAAAAAGCAGCCGGCAGGACAACAGAGGATTACAAGACCATAGCTGAGGGGCTTATGGCGATCTTCGCGGAGTTCGGTGCGCTGCGGGAACAGTCCGAGGATGCCCCTGAAGTGCAGGCGCTTGTGGTGAAGCTGCGCGACTACATCTCAGAGCACTACTACCCGTGCAGCAACGAGATGCTCGGCAATCTCGGGAAAATGTACGCCGCCGAGGGCGAATTCCGCGAGAACATCGACAAAGCCGGCGGCAAAGGCACTGCCGCCTTTGCAAGCAATGCGATCGCGGTTTTCCTTGCCGCAAACAACTGAACAGGTAAGACCCCGCGCAAATTCTGGCCAAAAACTGCGCGGGGGCTTGCATTTTCTGGAAAATCGTGCTATACTAAATAGGTATTCTGCGAAAGGAGATGCACCGGGCTCCGGTGCTGTTACATCATGCTGTTATCCATCCTCTCGCCGCTCGTTGCGGCTGTGTTATTCTATGCATTCGGCAACTACTGGCTCAGCCATGTCAAAAATCCCCCGGAGGTCAGCCTCCCGAAGCCGCTGGGCCGCCTTGCATCCGGCAAGCTCACCGGGAACATGCTCCTGCGCATCACTGGCGTGACGGCGGGCGCGGAGATCGTCCTGTTCGTGCTGCTGCATCTGCTGGTGAAGCTCGGCATGTACACGGAGGAGAGCCAGATCCCGGCCTATGCGCTGCTTCTGACGGCGGCGATCCCGTTTGCAGCGGCATTTGTCTGCTGCTTCATGCCCCAGAAGAAAAACACCGGGCGGTTTCTGCTGCATCTGGGCGCATGGCTGGCGGTGCTGCTCTGTCTCGAGGTCTGCCTGTTCAACGGCAAGAGCTTTACCTCCGACAAGACGGCCACGACGCTGACCATCACCCCCAAGCTCGTGGAGGGCGATGAGCAGCCCGTCACGCAGATCAATGACGAGTACATCATCACCGGTGATGCGGAGCTCGAGCTGACCGGCATCCCGGACGGCACCCGTGGCATCATCGTCCGCATGGAGCAGGAGCAGGAGAAGGGCGCGCGCCTTGTCCACACCTGGCTCGACATGGAGGACGACAATTTCAAGTACAGCTATATCGTCACCTCGGACAAGTTCACGATGGCCTTCGACCGCGACGCGACCTTCACGATCGACCCCTACGGCCACGTTTACGGGCTTTTGCTGCACATCGGCTCTGTGACCGAGGATGTGACCGTGCATGAGGTCGTTGCCGTGCATGCGCTGCCGTTCCGGTTCTCGGCGCTGCGGTGCCTGCTGCTGCTGTTCGGCGGTGCGCTGCTGCTGGCGGTGCTCGACTTCCGTCTCTGGGAGAAGCGCTACACCCGCACCATCCCGCAGCGTGTGACGGTCTGCATCGTCACGGCGCTCTGCGTAGTCTCCACGGTATGCTTCTGGGCACCGAATGAGGAGCTCCAGGAGTACAAGCAGGGCGATGACTATACCTACTCCGACCCCTACACCCAGACCTTTGACGCCTTCCGCAAGGGGCAGGTCTATCTGGACATTGACGCAGACCCCGCCCTCGCCGACCTCGAGAATGTCTATGACAACAGCGAGCGCAAGGCGACCGGCGTGGAATACCGCTGGGATACGGCCTACAAGAACGGCAAGTACTACAGCTATTTCGGCGTGACGCCGATCATCGTGCTGTACTATCCGGTCTACATGATGACAGGCAAGCTCCCGACTGTGCCGATCGCTGTCGATGTCTTTGCGACGCTCTCGTCGCTGCTGCTCTGTCTGGCGATCCTTGCGGCCGTCCGTCTGCTCGTGAAACAGCCGAATTTCCTGCTGCTTTTGCTGAGCCTTCCCACGGCGGTCTGCACCTCCTCGGTCTATACCTGCCTGCAATACACGGACAAGTACTATATCGCCGTGTCCTCGGGCATGTGCTTCCTTCTGTTGACGCTCTGGCTCGGGCTATGGGCGTGCAGGGTACAGAAGCCGGTGCCGCGCTGCATCCTGCTGGCATGCAGCGGCCTTTCACTGGCACTCTGCGCAGGCGCCCGTCCCACAATGGCGATCAGCTCGGCCTTGCTGATCCCGTTCTTCCTTGGCATTCTCCTGCGGAAGTCGAAGCCGCTCCCCGGCAGACTTCTGCTGACAGGCTGCTTCCTTGTGCCGATGATCGCAGGCATTGGCGGCCTGATGGCATATAACAACGCACGTTTCGGCTCGCCGCTCGATTTCGGTGCCGCCTACCAGCTCACCGTCAGCGACGTGCATGCCAACACGCTGCGGCTGGGACTGCTCCCGGCGGCGGTCAAGCAGTATCTCCTGCAAGCGCCGTTCCCGCGCACATCGTTCCCGTTCTTCGAGCCGATCAACTCGTCTCTGCGGAACTATGGCCGCTATTTCTACACGGATGCGACCTACGGCGCCCTGTCGATGCCCGCGCTGCTGCTCGGCACGCTGCTCCTGCCGCTGGCTCTGCGGAGAGGCAGCCGTCAGACGACGCTCGGCATCACCACGCTCCAGAAGCGCGCGGCGCTCGTGGTATGCTTTGTCGTACCGGTATTGCTGGCCTGGATGGATCTCTGCATCGGCGGTGTGAACCAGCGCTATGTCACCGACATCCTGCCGCTCCTGACGATCGGCGCGGTGGTCGTGATGCTGCGCACGGTGGACGTCAAGCGCCATCTCTATCGCTACGGCATCGTCATCCTGAGCCTGTTCGTGACAATGGGCATGATCTGGCTGCTGATGATCGGTCTGCGCGACTGCACGCTCCTCCGCCACTGCCCGACCCTCTACGATGCCGCCGAGGACGCCCTCATCTTCTGGCACTAAGCGCGGAGCCCGCGCTGGCAGGTTGCTTCGCAGATTGAAAATGCACTGCTTCGTTTATCGCTTGCCCCCAATGCTTCGCAAAGGGGGCAATGCTGTTTTTTCTTCGCACATCGCAGCGAAAGCTGCTCCTGTTCCTGGCTTCGGGGTTTCAGACACGGATGCACTGCGTTCTTGATCTGCTAAGCAACCTGCCTGCCGGGTCTCCCGGCCGAAAAAGTGCGGATTATACCCATACATTCCCGTTATTTGCGATTGACAAATATGTAACATATTTAACAAATTGCGGCAAAAGCCGTTTTTTTCTAATACGTTTCGTAAAAAACGACGGAAATTTAACGATATAGGCTTATCAAATTAAGCTACTTATACAATGTATCCCGAAGTGTGACATAATATTTGTCAAAATCGTCAATTGCAAGCATGTGCAAAATAGGGTATACTTAATCTATGGGACTTTGCAGCCCTGTCTGCACCCCACACCATAAGAAACCAATGGAAAGGAGATGCTCCATTTTTCGGAGCATAGTAAAACAATGGCAGCAATTGAGTCCAGCGAGTTCAAGAAATTCAAGAAGATGTTCAGCGAAAAGCTGCAAACCAAGTTCAATGTGTCCCCCGATGAGGCGTCCGATCAGCAGGTCTATGAGGTGCTGTCCGCGCTGGTGGTGGATTACCTGAAGAATAAGCGCCGCAAGTTCATCAACGGCGTACACTCGGCCGGCAAGAAGCAGGTCTACTATCTCTCGATGGAGTTCCTGATGGGTCGTTCCCTCAAGACCAGCCTGTACAACCTCGAGATGGCAGACCAGGTCAAGGAGATGCTGGCGGATTTCCATATCAACATCGACAAGATCTACGAGTGCGAGCCGGATGCCGGCCTCGGCAACGGCGGTCTGGGCAGACTGGCTGCCTGCTACCTGGACGGTATGGCTACCATGGCTATGCCGGCAATGGGTCACTCCATCTGCTATGAGTACGGTATCTTCAAGCAGAAGCTCGAGGACGGCTGGCAGACTGAGCTGCCGGACAACTGGCTCCCGGGCGGTTCCGTATGGCTCGATCCCAAGCCGGAGAAGGCTGTGGAGATCCACTTCGAGGGCGAGCTGAACGAGTACTGGGACAACCAGTATCATCACATCTCCCATGTGAATTACAACACCGTTATGGCAACGCCGGTGGATATGTATGTTTCCGGTTATGATTCCCCCGGTGTATCTGTTCTCCGTCTGTGGAGTGCCAAGGCACCGTCCTTCAACATGGAGATGTTCAACCAGGGCGACTATGCCAAGGCACTGGGTCAGAATTCCATCGCCAACGCGATCTCCAAGATCCTGTACCCGAACGACAATCACCTCGAGGGCAAGAGCCTGCGTCTGCGTCAGCAGTACTTCCTCTGCGCCGCTGCGATCGGTGACATTGTCAATACCCACATGAATGTATACGGCACCCTCGACAATCTGCACGAGAAGGTTGCCATCCACATCAATGACACCCACCCGACCCTCGCTATTCCGGAGCTCATGCGCATTCTGCTCGATGACTGCGGCTACGGCTGGGAGAAGGCATGGCACATCGTGACCAACACCTTCGCCTACACCAACCACACCGTTATGGCTGAGGCGCTGGAGAAGTGGGATGTCAACATGATGAAGCACATCATCCCGAGAGTGTTCTCCATCATCGTAGAGATCAACAACCGTTACTGCCAGCAGCTCATGGAGCGCAACGGCTACGATTCCGCCAAGACTACGAGAATGTCCATCATCAAGGACAACACCGTACACATGGCGACCCTCTGCGTGGCAGCTTCCCACAGCGTCAACGGCGTTTCCAAGCTCCATTCCGAGATCATCAAGACCGATGTCTTTGCTGATGAAGCAAGAGATATGCCGCACAAGTTCAAGAATGTCACCAACGGTATCGCATACCGCCGCTGGCTGTACCAGTCCAACCCGGGTCTGACCGAGCTGCTGCGTGAGAAGATCGGTGACGGCTTCCTGCGTGACGGCGCAGAGCTCCAGAAGCTCGCTGTCTTTGCGGACGATGAAGAAGTCCTCGAGCGTTTCATGGCTGTCAAGAAGGAGAACAAGGAGCGCTTTGCCAAGTTTGTGAAGCATGCGACCAAGGTTGACCTCAACACCGACAGCATCTTCGATGTACAGGTAAAGCGTCTGCATGAGTACAAGCGTCAGCACCTGAATGTGATGAACATCCTGGCGCAGTACAACTACCTGCTCGACAATCCGGATGCCGAGTTCACGCCCAAGACCTATATCTTTGCGGCAAAGGCAGCACCGGGCTACTATCTGGCAAAGCAGATCATCAAGATGATCTGGGCGATCTCCGAAGAAATCCGCAAGAACCCTAGGATCTCCGAGAAGCTCGCTGTTCACTTCGTTGAGGACTACAGTGTAACGCTCTCCGAGCTGCTGATGCCCGCTTCCGACATTTCGGAGCAGATCTCCCTGGCAGGCACCGAGGCTTCCGGTACCGGCAACATGAAGCTCATGCTGAACGGCGCTGTAACGCTCGGTACGCTCGACGGTGCAAATGTCGAGATCCGTGACGCAGTCGGCGACGACAACATCATCATCTTCGGTATGAAGACCGAGGAAGTGGCAGCCCGCAAGGAACACTACAATCCGGAGCAGCTCTACAACGAGGATCAGGTGATCCGTGACTGCATCAACCGCATGTACCACGGCATCAACGGCTGCACCTTCGCAGAAGTTGCCAACTCTCTCAAGACCCAGGATCCGTATATGGTACTGGCAGACTTCCAGGACTACAGACGTGCGCAGGCATTCAGCACCGAGTGCTATCTCGACAAGAAGCGCTGGGCGAAGATGGCTCTGCTGAACACCGCAGGTGCCGGCATCTTCTCCGCCGACCGTGCTGTCAGCGACTACGCAAGAGACATCTGGGCTCTGTAAGCAGTCATTTGTGAATAGAAGCGTGCTTGATTGCCTGCAATTGGGCACGCTTTCTTATAGTACGAGGGTGATAGTCTGAATATCCTTGGATAGCACAGTCTATCATTTGTGCAGTGCTTTTCCTCCTCGATTTTTGAAAAAGCGGGTTGAGGGTGCGCAGCACCCCCATGATCCTCCCCCTTTGGGGGAGGTGCCGCCGATTGGCGGCGGAGGGGGCGGTTTGCAGCACGCCTGTCCGAGAAAACAGTCTTTTCATAGGAGTGATCGTATGAGCCATCTGTATGACAGTTGGGATACAAGCTACAAATCGCCCTTTGGCGCCATCCGGAAGGGCAAGGTCTGCTATTTCCAGATCCGTCTGCCCAAGGAGGTCACGCCGGATTATGCGCCCTGTCTGGTGCTGTTCCGCACGGGCTTCCGGGAGCGCTTCATCAGCATGTTCCCCATCAGCGAAGAGGAGGACTGCCGTGTCTGGGGCTGCGGCTATATCCCGAAGTATGTCGGCGTCCACTACTATTATTTTGCCTATACGCAGAACCGGGAGCGCTTTTTCATCAAGAAGACGGCCGGCCACATCGGCAACCTCAATGACGGCGACCTGTTCCAGCTCACTGTCTATGATGAGGACTTCGACACGCCCGATTTCCTCAAGGGCGGCGTGATGTACCAGATCTTCCCGGATCGCTTTGCTAAGAGCGGCAAGGTGCATGAGAATATCCCGGATGGCAGAGTCCTGCGGGATGACTGGGGCGGTACGCCCTGGCACCGGCCGGATGCGCACGGGCATGTCTGGAACAATGACTATTTCGGCGGCGACCTCGAGGGCATCCGCGAGAAGCTGCCCTATCTGAAGGATCTCGGCGTGACGTGCATCTACCTGAACCCGATCTTCGAGAGCCACGAGAACCACCGCTACAACACCGCCAACTACCGCAAGGTAGACCCGCTCCTCGGCACGAACGAGGATCTGCAGACGCTGTGTGCAGATGCCAGGAAGCTCGGCATCTCCATTATTCTGGACGGCGTGTTCTCGCATACCGGCGCGGACAGCATCTATTTCAATAAGTACGGCCGCTATGACAGTATCGGCGCCTACCAGTCGCAGGACAGCGAATACTACCCCTGGTACACGTTCTACAACTTCCCGGATGAGTACGAGGCATGGTGGGGCATCGATACCCTCCCGAACGTGCAGGAGAACAACAAGGAGTACACCCAGTTCATCTGCGGCGAGGGCGGCGTGCTGGATTACTGGCTGAATATGGGCGTGGCAGGCTTCCGTCTTGACGTGGCGGACGAGCTGCCGGATGCCTTCCTCGACAATCTGCGCACCCGCGTGAAGAAGGTTGATGAGGACAAGATCGTCATCGGCGAGGTTTGGGAGGACGCCTCCAACAAGGAGGCCTACGGCGTAAAGCGCCGCTATCTCCTCGGCGCACAGCTCGATTCCGTGATGAACTATCCCTTCCGCGAGGCGATCATCAACTATATCAAGGGCATGCGCAGCCGTGACTTCCGTCATGCGATCATGACCATTCTCGAAAACTACCCGAAGCCGACGGTCGATGTGCTGATGAACTTCGTTTCGACACATGACATCGAGCGTGCGATCAACCGTTTCGGCGGCGAGAGCTGCGATGACAAATCCAAGGACTGGATGGCGGAGCGCTATCTGAACGAGCATGAATACTGGCTCGGCAAGTCCCGCCTGAAAGCGGCCACGGCGATCATGTTCTTCCTGCCGGGCGTGCCGTGCATCTACTACGGCGATGAAGCCGGCCTCCAGGGCTACAAGGATCCGTTCAACCGCCGCTGCTACCCGTGGGGACACGAGGATCAGGAGCTGATCGACTTCCACACGGAGCTCTCCCGCATCCGGAAGGAGTACCGGGTATTCCGCACGGGTCAGATGAGCTTCCTCCCGGCACAGGACGATGTCATCGCCTTTGCCAGAACGCACGAAGGCTCGGGCTTTGCGGTACAGGTCTATGTCAACCGCTCCGAGCATGAGCAGCGTGTGCAGTTCTGCCCGTGGAAGGAGAACTATCGCCTGTCCGGTGTGGAGCGTGGCACGATCGAGGGTGATACGGTCTATCTGGCACCGTTTGACTATGCCGTGATCGTCTGCCGTGCGCAGACCGGAGAATCCCCCGTGGAGCAGGACGAATGTCCCCGCCCCGAGCACGAATCACATGTGCATCCCCTTTGATTCCTTCTGACGATAATTTCCAACCAGCGCAGGACAGCCGTTCCTGCGCTGTTTCCAGTATTTGAGGGTTGCGGCAACGCCGAGCGGTATGGTATGATATACTTGTCGCTGGTGCAAAATGTACAAAGGACATTTTGCAGGCTGCAATACAGCCACAAAGCCGCTCAGCGGCTTTGCAGCGGCAAGTATAAACGGAGCGCACACGGCGCAATGCGCCGTCCGCCGTCCTTGACGGCGGTTTGCAAAATATCCATTTGGATATTTTGCAAAAGTGCGGAGTATGAGACTGTGGAAACGATCCACAGAAAGGGGTCAGTACTATGCTGAAACAAAAACATGCCGCCGTGGCAGCCTTGCTGATGGCGGCGGCCGCGGCGATGCTGTGCATCCCGGTGCAGGGCGCTGCTGCGGAAAGCTATGCCGACGAGGTCGTGACGCTCGTGAATGCGGAGCGTGCGGCGGCGGGTCTGGCGCCGGTGTATGCCGTGCCGGTGCTGCATGATGCGGCGGCAGTCCGTGCAGCGGAGACCGTGACGAGCTTCTCCCACACCCGCCCGGACGGCAGGAGCTGTTCGACCGTGCTGAACGATGCCGGGATCCCGTGGCGGATGACCGGCGAGAACATCGCCTACGGCTATGCCACGCCGGAAGCGGTCGTGGACGGCTGGATGCATTCCGAGGGGCACAGAGCCAACATCCTGGGTGATTTCGACTACATCGGCGTTGGCGTGACCGAGCAGAACGGCACGCTCTACTGGGCGCAGGTCTTCACCGGCGGCGCAGTGCTGGATGGTGCCTATCTCCCCGGTGAGACGGCAGCGCCGGAGCCTGTAACGGAACCGGAATCGACAGAGTCGCAGTTTTCCACAGATGAACCGGCACTGGTGGAAAACCCGGAGCCTACAGAAGCGCCTACAAACTCCTGCACAGAAGGGGAGTGTGGCAAGCCGTTCACCCTCTGTATCGGGGATGTGTGCCCCATCTACACCTGCACGGACGGCAACTGCACCGATCCGCTGCAAATGCTGCTGCGCTGTCTCGGCGGCAAAGGCTGCGGCGGCCTGAACGGGCTGTTCGGGTGCCGGAAATAACGCGAGCCCCCCCGACGGATCCCCGTGATCTGCCGGGGGTTTTTCCATGATTTGCTTTTTCCTGCGATCTGTGGTATAATAGAAGCAACGGCTCCGCAGCGAGCCCATCCTATCATGAAAGAGGTAACACTATGAACCCGAAAGCAATGATGCAGTTAAAGCCGATGATGGAGGAATTCCGTGACCGCCATCCGAGATTTGTGGAATTTTTCAGCTATGCCGGACAGAGCATCTCCGAGGATGCCCTCATCGAGATCGGCATCACCGATGCAGAAGGCAGAAAGATCATCACCAACATGCGCGTAGAACCGGAGGATCTGGAGCTGTTTGCCCTGATGCGGAGCATGCTCGGCTGAACGATCTGCCAAAAACGAAGATTGCTACTTGATTTTTGGCATCAGCTATGCTATAATGATTATAATTCTATGATAGCAGGAGGAATCCCTCTATGGATTACGAACAGGCAAAAGCAAAACTGGAGCAGCTCGGCCAGACGCACCTGCTGCGCTGGTATGACGAGCTGAGCGATACCGAACAGGAGCAGCTTCTTGCACAGATCGACGAACTGGATCCGGAGCTGCTGGAGATCTTCAAGAACAAGGGTAACGATCAGGAAAGAGGCAAGATCGAGCCGCTCGGCGCGCTGACGATCGACGACATCAACGAGAACCGTGCCCGCTTTGAGGCAGCAGGCCTTGAAGCCATCCGCGAGGGCAAGGTCGGCGCCGTGCTGCTGGCAGGCGGCATGGGCACACGTCTCGGCTTTGACAAGCCCAAGGGCATGTACAACCTCGGCGAGACCCGCCCGCTGTACATCTTCGAGTGTCTCATCCACAACCTCATGGAGGTCGTGGACAAGGCAGGCACCTATGTGCCGCTGTTCATCATGACCAGCGAGAAGAACGACGAGGACACCCGCGAATTCCTCGAAGAAAACAAGTTCTTCGGCTACAATCCGGAGTATGTCCACTTCTTCATGCAGGCGATGGCACCGGCAGTTGATCCGGACGGCAAGATTTTGCTCGAGGAGAAGGGACGCATCGCCACCTCCCCGAACGGCAACGGCGGCTGGTTCAAGTCGATGATGCGTGCCGGTTTCCTGGGACTGCTCCAGCGTGAGGGCATTGAGTGGCTGAATATCTTCGCCGTGGACAATGTGCTCCAGCGCATCGCAGACCCGTGCTTTGTGGGTGCGACGCTGCTGTCCGGCTGCGATTCCGGCTCCAAGGTGATCGCCAAGGCCGATCCGGAGGAGCGCGTCGGTGTGCTCTGCCTCGAGGACGGTGCGCCCTCGATCGTGGAGTACTACGAGATGACCGAGGAGATGGTCAAGAGCCGTGAAGCGGACGGACGCCTGTCCTACAACTACGGCGTGATCCTGAACTATCTGTTCCAGACCTCGCACCTTGTGGACATGGTCAAGAACCAGATGTCTGTCCACATCGTAAACAAGAAGGTTCCCTACATCGACGACAACGGCGCCCTCGTGAAGCCGGAGGAGCCGAATGCCTACAAGTTCGAGGAGCTTGTGCTCGATATGATCCACATGCAGAAGACCTGCCTGTCCTACGAGGTCGTGCGCAGCTATGAGTTTGCGCCGATCAAGAATGCGACCGGCGTGGATTCCGTGGAGACAGCAAAGGAACTGCTGAAACAGAATGGCGTGACACTGTAAGAAGCGGGGAGCCCCCGCTGGCATCCTGCTTTGAAAATTGAAAATGCACTTCTTCGGTTACCACATGTCCCCGACGCCTTCGGCGAAGGGGACATTGTTTTGCATTTTAAGCCATCGCAGCTAAAGCTGCTCCCATGCAGTTCTTTTGTGTTTCAGACAATGGTGCATTAAGCTCTTTGCCCCAAAAGCGCGCCGTCCGAAGCCGCCGAAAACTCCTGTATGCTAAAATCAGCACCCTGCACAACTCCTGCCCCTCTCGCTTATGCATTCCTACAAAGTTTTGAAAAAATGTAAGAAATTGCCGCTTTTCAGACGACTAATTGATAAAGGCATGTAACGTTCTGCCCCTTTTTTGCGATATATATAGTAAAGAGCAAAATATTCAGAAAATCTGCCTTGATTATTCTGCCCTGTTATGCTATGATAAAACCAACCAGAACCATCCGAAGGAGGGATCCTTATGAAAAAACTATTGGCAATCCTGACCGGCGCCGCCATGCTCCTTTGCAGCGTACCGCTCACGGCAGCGGCGGAGGATGTAAACACCGTGCCACGGCGTTTCATCGTCATGAAAAAGGCGCACTGCGTGACCTGTGATGTGCTGACTTTGCGGTGCGTTAATGATCCGTATATTGTCCCGGAGCGTTTTACCGGGGACGCTGCCGCCTATATGGGCACCTACCTTCTTCTGCAAGAGGGCAAGGATCCGCTCGTGAATGCGCTCATCGCAGAAGCAGAATATGGCGATGTGATCGAGTACACCGGCTCCTCGATGACGTGGCAGGATGGCACCATGTACAATGAGATGCACCGTAAGACCGTGGACGGCAAATATCCCGAGGACGGCGAGTGGAAGTATCGTGAGGGCGAACGGTTCGACATCATCGGCACCGTGGCAGGCACGGACTATATCACCGAGCCGTATGATGACGGCTTCGAGGCGCCTGCACGCCAGCCGGAGATCATCATCACCGATGCCGAGGGTGCGATGTACAGGGTCGTGCGGGAGGACAGCGTGGACATCCGGTTCCAGGTGGAGCTCGTGGAGGATCTGCCGATGTACCAGGACAAGCTGGCGGATCCTGAACAGAAGATCACGCCGAGCCTGCGGGAGAATATGCCGTGGGAGGGATCTTCTCAGCCGGTCATTATCACGCCCCGCACCTATTCGGCGGGCTATATCGAAAAGACTGCCGCCATTGTCAGCACCACAGCGGACGGCGATCCGTGGCTGGCTGCGCTCGACAGCCTGTACACGACCACCGGGACGGCGATCATGGACAAGCTGATGCTTGACCATACAAGCCGCATCTACACGAGCGCCTATACTCCGATGATCCTCGCAAACCTGACGGCAGAGCAGATCGAACAGGCGGCGCAGATGGACGAGGTGGCGTGTCTCTCGCTTGCGAAGTACTCCGACCTGTTCCATTATCAGACGATGTTCGTGGTGGCGGCAAAGGACGACGAGCAGGCGCATCTGTTCGAGATCTCGCAGAAGCGTTCCCGGACGGATGTCTCGGATGCGAGCACCTATGCGCACATGACCTTCCGGCTCAATGACTGGATGAGCGGCGGCTTCTTCACGGAGCAGTGCAAGGATCTGGAAGTGGGCGATATTGTCCTGTACAACTACAGTTTCTACTACAATGACGATTTTGACGAGTGCCTGTTCCTGAAACCGAGCCCGGGCACTAAGTTCCAGAAGCTCGGCAACACGGCGGACTGTCCGGCGCTGGCCGATGCCGTGCAGCCGACCTATGCCAACTGCTACAAGCTTGTGGGCGATGAAGCTGCCATCCGTGCGGAGCTGCTCCGGCTCTACGGGACGGCATACCCGATCCCCTACGGCGATGTGAACATGGATGGCACAGTGAACGCCTCGGATGCGGCGGTCATCCTGTACAACGCCGCCCTCATGGGCGCCTATGGCGGGAACACCTACCTGAATTTCTCGCAGGAAGCTTCTGCCGATGTGAACGGCGACGGCATCTGCAATGCGTCCGATGCGGCGATCGTGCTGCAATATGCGGCGGCGATCGGAGCCAATGCATTTGAGGGCGACCTGCAAGCCTATCTGCATTCATGAGCCCGATTTATCAAAATAAGAATGGAGGGATCCCTATGAAAAAACTGTTTGCATTATTAGCTGCCACTGCCATGCTCCTGTGCAGCGTGCCGCTCTCAGCGATGGCGGAGGAAGCGGACGAAGTCCAGATGTATGTGGACATCACGCCGCGCACCCCCGAGGAAAAGCTCACGGAGGAGTTGCGGGATGAACTGGCACTGCAAACCGAGCTCATCCCCGTGGGGATCTGGCGGCGGAATTATACGGATGAATACAAGGAGCAGAAAATTCAGGAATATCTGTCCGGGTATGATCTCGACAACATGACCGAAAAAGAGCGGGTGGATGCGAAGACCATGGCACGGAACGCCGCAATGAAAGACCTGTACATCCCCGCCGGCGAAGCGCTCCTCGATGACCTCGGCGTGACCGGCGACAACCGGGGCTATATCAGCATGCTCACACCGACCATCACCTGCACGCTGACACCGGCGCAGATCCTACAGGCGGCGGAGCGGGACGATGTGACCAGGATCTCCCTCAGCGGTGAGCCGAGCTACGTGGACTTCGAGACCGTCTTTGTCGTGACGGAAAAGACCGAGGACAGTGCCTATCTGCTCCAGCTCACGGAGCAGAAGCTCTCGGACGGGCTGTATGCCGTGCTGAGCGATGAGAAGCTGGGCGAGGGCTATTTTGCGGAGCATTTTGCAGACTATGCCGAGGGGGACATCCTCCTGTACACCGGCGGCTATTGGTATGCCGAGGAAAACGGCACGGCGGCATTCGACCGCATGAAGGGCAGCTTCCGGAAGATCGGCATTCTCGCCGAACACAAAACCATCGCCGATGCGATGGAAAAGACCGATACCGGCTATACGCTGCATGATGAGGGCGCTGTGCAGACCTACGCATTGCAGCTTGCCGCACAGTCCAAGGCGGAGTTCGGCGATGTGAACTATGACGGCAGCATCAATGCTTCGGATGCGGCAGTCATCCTGATCGACGCCGCCGATCGGGGCGCCACGGCGACCGAAAAGAGTACCGACCCGGAGCGTGACATCAACAAGGACGGCTTTGTCAATGCGTCCGATGCGGCGCTGGTGCTCAACTATGCGGCGGCACTCGGCGCCAAGGCCACCACGCTGGGGCTCCCGGCATATTTCCTCGAACTCGATCACACGGTGATGCGGGTCAGCGTGGCATATGCAACGTCAAGGAAGAGTGAGATCCTCGACAGTGAGGAAGCGCTGACGGCGTTTTTCACGGAATCGTACCAGTCCCGGGAGATCGTCAGCGGCGCCGGCTTCAAAGACTGGCTGAGCAGTGATCGCCGTGATCCCGATGCCGTCCGCAGCGAGATAGCGGCGGTGTATGATGAGGCGTTCTTCGCAGAGCACAACCTTGCTGCGATCCCGATTGGAGAGGGCGACCTCCAGACACTGCCGGAGGTGCGTGGCATCACGACCACCGAGGGCGGTTCTGTGGTGATCGACATCGTCGATAAGAACCCCTATGGCTACAGCCAGCCGATGGAGGGGCGCTTCGTGGTACTGGTGGCAGTCGGCAAGGATGTGACCGATCCTGCACAGGTCACGGTGAACCGCACCTTTGAACTGGCGGAGACTTATGGTTGGTGAGTGCGTGCCCGCACAGGGCAGGCGCACGCCCAGACGAGTTTAAACTGAAAATGCATCACATGCGCTGTTAGTGAACTGCAAGCCCGAAACAAAACCGTTGCAATGCACCATTGTCTGAACCCCCGAAGCGAGAAACAGGAGCAGCTTGCTGCGATGTGCTAAGAAAAAACAACGATGCCCCCTTTGGCGCAGCCATTGGGGGCATGTGTTCATGAAAAGCAGTGCAGTAACAATCTGCGAAGCAACCTGCCCGCCCGGGCTCCGGGCTTACGGGTCGAGGTCGAAGAGCTGGTGGTAGAAGTTGGCGTAGTCAGTGCGATCCTCCTTCGTAAAGGCGATCGCCGATGAAGGGTGGAGGTTCATCTTGCCTGTCAGGAGATACTGGATGTCGTAGCCCCATTTCAGACCCTCCTCACGCAGCTTCAGGATGTAGTCCTGATAGAAAGCAAGTACCGGTGTCAGGTTGTATCTCGGGTTTTTCAGGAAGCCGAGCAGCAGCTCCATCGCGCAGTTGCCGGCGCCTCTGCCCATGCTGCCGACGGTGGCATCGAGGAAGGATGCGCCCATCGAGCAGGCCTCTACGGTGTTGGCAAATGCCATCTGCTGGTTGTTGTGTGCATGGATGCCGACAGACTTGCCGGCGGGCTCCATCGCGTTCAGGTACATCTTGGTCAGGCTCTGGATCTGCTCCGGGAACAGGGAGCCGTAGCTGTCTACGATGTAGACGGCATCCACATGGGACGCAGCCAGCAGTGCCAGCGCCTCCTCGATGTCGGGCGTGTTCGCCTTGGAGATCGCCATGATGTTGCAGGTGGTCTCGTAGCCGAGCTCGTGAGCATACTCGATCATGTCGATGGCAGCCGGCATGGTGTTGATGTAGGTCGCCACACGTACCATGTCGATGACGCTCTCCTCCTTCGGGAGCAGGTCACGGCGGATGTTGCAGCGGCCGACGTCTGCCATGACGGACAGCTTCATGTCGGTCTCATTCGTGCCGACGATGCGGCGCAGATGCTCTTCCTTGCAGAACTTCCAGTCGCCGAAATCGTCCACCTTGAAGATGTCGGTATCTGCCAGATAGCCCATTTCCATATAGTCAACGCCTGCTCTGAGATTCGCCAGATACAGCGCTTTTACAAACTCATCCGTGAAGAAGAAGTTGTTGACCAGACCGCCGTCACGAATGGTGGCGTCAAAGACCTTGATGTCTGGTCTGTAGGTCATCAGATTACCTTTACGTTCCATATTGATTCCTCCGCTTTTTCGATTTAAAGCTTTTAAGCTTTTAAGCACTAAATTGATTGCATATCTATCATAGCACGAATCGCAATAAAAATCAAGCTTTTTTTACTGACAAAGATGCTTTTTGTAGGGTTGCACAAAATTCTGCTGCCGGATATGGTTGGTTTGTTGCTTTTGAAGTCGGGATGAAAACCAAAGCCGCCCTGCGGCGGCTCTGGATAGGTGGCTCATTTCACTTCGATGTACCCGTCAGAGGTGCTGGCGGTGTAGGTGGTCATGTTGTAATCGCAGATCACGAGCTTCTGGAAGGTGAATTTGTACTTGTCGCCCGACTTGGCACTGGCCGGTACTCTGACGGTCAGGGAGCATACGGTGCTCTTCTGCTCGGGAACGACGTTCTTGTCGCTCTGGTAGTTCGTTGCGGCAATGTAGCCGTCCTTCAGGTTGGTAATGAGCTCTGCCTCTCTGAGAGCATCGCCGTTCTCGACCGAAATGACTTCCAGACGGGGATCCACGCTGAGGTTCAGGATGTAGCTGTTCATGCCCATCGTGGTTTCCGAGATCAGGACCGGGACGGTGACAACATCGCCGGGGGATGCGGAGGCATAGCCGATCGACCATACGCCGTTGCTGATCATTTCCTTTTCGTCGGGCTCATCGGGCGGCTCCGTGCCCGGCTCGGTGGGCTTTTGGACCGGTTCGTCCCCTTCCGGGTGGAGGAAATCATACAGCGTGCCGCTGCCGCCTGCGCCGATGTAGGCGGCATAGATCAAGATCTGCGCGGCATCCGATGCGTTGACAATGCCGTCGAAGTTGACGTCGGCACAGTAGGTCTGGTCGTCGGTCAGGCCGCTGCCCTCTCCCGCGCCGATGCTGGCGGCGGCGATCAGCACCTTGGCGGCATCGCTGGCGTTGACATAGCCGTCGTAGTTGACATCACCAAGCGCCAGACCGTCATCCGCCATCAGAGGCAGACCGGAATTGCAAAGACAGAGCGCTGCCATGCCGACCGCTGCGGCACTGGTGAGAAGTTTCTTTGTGAAGTTCATGTGGAATGCCTCCTTTATGATTGCTGTTTTGACTCATGGATCAGCACGTAACCGTCCTGCGTGTCTGCATGATAGGTGTTCATTGCATAATCACAGATGCTGAGATCTTCAAATTGCAGAATGTAGCGGTCGCCCGGCGCCGCATTATCCGGTACCTTGACGGTCACAAAGCATACCGTGCTGTTATCCTCTGCGACCATATCCTGGTCGTTCGTATAGTTCGTTCCCGCAAAATAGCCGTCACGCTTATTGGTAACAAATGTGGCAGACTTGAACGCATCGCCGCCCATCGCATCAACGACCACCAGACGGGGATCAATGCTGAGCTTCATGATGTAGCTGTTCACGCCCTTTGTGGCTCCCTTGACCTTGACTGCGATGGCAACAGTCTCGCCCGGCGTTGTTTCTATCGGTTCGATCGACCATAAGCCTGCCGAAGTCGGCTTCTCACTCGGATGGAGGAAGTCGTTCAGCGAGCCGGTACCGCCTGCACCGATATAGGCGGCATAGATCAGGATCTGTGCGGCATCCGAAGCGTTGAGGATGCCGTCCTCGTTGACATCGCCGCAGATCGTCTGTGCTTCGGTCAGACCGCTTTCATTGCCGGCGCCGATGCTGGCGGCTGCGATCAGCACCTTGGCGGCGTCACTGGCGTTGACCACGCCGTCGTTGTTGACATCGCCGAGCATCAGGCCGTCGTTGGCCATCGCAGGCAGAACGGCGCTGCCGAGGCACATTGCTGCCATACCGAGCGCAGCGGTGCTGCTGAGAATTTTCTTTGCAAAGTTCATGTGGAATTCCTCCTTATAGTGAAATTGGTTCTCTCCGCGCTTTTAGGGGCGCAGGAAATAGCATAAATATAAAATGCAGCCTGCACCCACGATCTGAAACCCCGAAGGACTGCACAGGAGCAGCCGTATGGCTGCGATGTCCTGAACTGCACAGCATTGCAGCCTTTGCGCAGCATTGGCTGCAAGCGGGCAGAAAAGAGGTGCATTATGATCTGCGAAGCAAATCGCCCGTGGGGGCTCCCCACTACCAGATCTCGTAGTCTTCGTCTACATCATAAACCAGCGCCGGGATGCGGAGGTTGGTGATGGGGGTGCCGCTCTGGATGTCGTCGTTCAGCATGCGGAACTTGCCGGAGTAGGAGAGGAGCTGCTGCAAGGCACTCTGCTCGGGTCTGGCCTTGGCGAGGAACTGGAAGACGGCGTCCTCCATGTAGCCGTAGCTGCGCACCTGCGATTTTCTCAGCTCGGGCTGTTCGCGCTTGTTGATCGCCGGGATCAGGACGTCGCTGTCCATGTAGCGGATCACCTGATGGGCGATGATCTCCGGGATGAAGGCGAGTGCCTCGATGCCGAGGGAGTGCGTCGGTGCTGCCTCGCGGACGGCCGCCGTCTGACGATCGAAGGATGCCTTGTCCTTGATCGGGAGCAGCATCCGGATGGTGTACGCGGTCAGCTCGCCGACCTGCTGCTTGGTGAACGGGCACTGGCGGATGGTCTCGGGCTTCTGGATCAGCAGGATGAATTCCCGGTCGGAGACATAGCCCTCAGTCTTCCGCTCGAGCGCCTTTTTCAGGAGCGCCGCGGAGATGCCGGGGTAGGCCGTGCCGTTGATGCGGACATCGCAGTCGGGCTTGTCGCCGAATACGGCATAGGAAAGCTCGATCCAGTAGCAGTGCTTCGTGCCGAGGTACTGCGGGAGCATGTCCTCCACCGCCGCAAACAGATCAAACGGCTCTGCGGCGCCCTTGTGGATGGTCTTGCGGAGCTTCGGCACCTGGAAGATGTGCTGGTGCCCTGCCACATCGGCGGTGAGCTCACGCGCTGTATCGCCGTCAAATGCGCCGAGCAGGCTGGGGAGCGTTGCACCGATGAAATCCCGGACGCCGCTGCGGATGGCCTGCTCCGGGTCGGGTGCAAAGCAGGGGTGGGAAATGACGAGATCCTCGTCAAACCACGGGTGACGTGCGATAAAGAGAAGCTGCACCCGGAACACCGAGTCGATGCGGCGCACTTCGCCGAATGCGACCTTCAGGCGCAGGGTGTGTTGTTTCCAGAGCAGCCAGTCGTCCTGCTGCTCCGCCTCCGGGGATGCTTCCCCGATCATGGCAAGGAGCGCAGTCTCGTCAAGCTTGCTCTCAAAAAGCATGGGGTTCTGTGTATCCATAAATACCCTCCTGTTCAGTTTGCCTTTGCATTCAGTATACCACGAAAAGAGGGGAGCTGTCAAGGCAATGAGCACAGAAATAATTTGACAAGAGTTCCTGGGCTATGGTATAATAAGGAAAATCCATGAAGGAAGGTGCCTGTGATGCGCAGAAGAATGACAGGGCTGTTTATGGCGGCGGTGTGTCTGCTTCTGGCGGGCTGTTCGCCGAACTATGCCACCAAAGAGCAGGTGATCGAGTATGTCAAAAACACGATCAGCGAGGATACGGCGTTTGTGGAGCAGGAGGGGGAGCATGCCTATACCTTCCGCTCTACGGAGAGAGACCTGACATTTACGGCATGTACTTCTGCGGATGTTGTCAACATTGACGGGACTGTCATGGGCTATACGGGGGAGTATTCGATCTATACGGATTACGATCCGAAATGCTATGCACTCCACCAGCCCGAAGTGGATGCGCTGCTTGAAAAGCACGGCTTCGAGGTGCTGTCACGGTCGGACAACACGGAGCGGGGCGAGTTTGACAAGTGGTTCACCATCGTGCTCGACAACAGCACGGCGGACTGGGATGTCCGGTATGCGGATGCGTTCCTGAACGAGCTGCGGGAGACGGTCATCCAGCCGGAAATGGCATATCATAACGGGCAGGCGCTGGAATATTACTTCGAGGTGCTCTACAAGATCGACGATCAGGTATATCAGCGGACAGCGGGGGAGAATTACCAGAACCAGATCTATCCCGACAAGGAGATCGACCTGCATGAGTATCTCCA